>NZ_JBPGXU010000002.1:0-136638 GCF_056755675.1 Luteibacter sp. KNZ12-1A
GGGGGTTGTGGGGAACCCCTCGGGGGGCCCCGCCCTTGGCGGGCTCCCCGGCGCCCGGGGGCTTTTTTTTGCAAACCACCCTGCGCCTCCGGGGGGGCCCCCCACCGACGGTCGGCTCTCACCGAATACGGGGTTGGCCCCCCACCGAAGCAGGGCCGGGTTCGGCCCTTCTTACTTCTCTACCTTGGCCGGCTCCCAGCCGGCGGGCGCCTCCGGCGGCATTCCGTAGGCGCGCAGTGAAGCCAGGATCACGCTCATCTCCGTGCCGCCACTGCGGGCCAGCGCCAGCAGCTTCTGCGCGGTGGCCTTGTCGCCCTGCGCCTGAATGTTGAGTTGGGCGAAACGCTGCATCTGCCAGACCAGGTTGAGCCGGGCGTTCTTCGCCGCCTGCTGGTCGGCCGCGTCGGGCGACAGCGTCTCGCGCAGGTGCAGGCCCAGCGAACGGCCGAGCGGGCTGCTGCCCCACTCCAGCACCTTGGCCAGCTTCAGGCAATCGCCCACCACGCCCGCGTCGGACTTGTTGTCCTCGCAGTACTTGGCCGTCGCCTGGAATCCGGGCAAGGGTTGCGCACTGGCGAGACCGAAGACGATCACCATCTGCACGCCGGCAGCCCCCGCGCCTTGCAGCGGGTTATAGGTATCGGCTGGCGGCGGGAGCTGGCTCACCGAATTGGCCAATGCCTTGAGGCTGGCGCCGAGGTAATCGTCGTAGAGCTTGGCGTTGGCGGCACGGGTGAGGTCGGCGCGCACGGCGTCGCCGGCACCCGCATGTTCATCCATGCCCAGTTTCAACAGCCATACGGCCGCGTTGTCCGGCGCCTGTTTCTCCAACACGCCCAGCGCGTCGGTATTGGGGCAGGTACCAGCCTTCGCATCGCAGTCGGCCAGGCGGGCCCAGGCCACCTGCGGACCGGCGTCGGCATTGCGCGACGCGCGCTCAAGCAGGGCGTGGTAGGTCAATACCTCGGGGGGATTCGCCAGCGGACGGGCCAGCAGGGCGGCACCCAGCAACGGCTCGGCCTCGGTGCGCAGCGCAAGGACGCTGGCAAGGTCCTTCTGGAACTGCAACAACGCCTTGGTCTGGTCCTTCTGCACGACCGGCCCCTTGGCGGGACCCTTCGTTGCGCCGGGCCACGGCGTGGCCGCCATGACGGGCAGGGAAAGCAGGCCCGCTAGGGCCAGGGTCAGGACGCGGCATCCCCGCATGGGCCCATCTCCGTGAAATAAAACGTCAAGCATACGGCCCCACCATGAACGGAAGCTGCGCCCGGACGATGCCATTCGCGACAAGGTTGTTACTATCGGAAACCGCGCGGGGGGAACGCCGGCCCTTGGTCCACGTGACCGCGCGACCCAATCCTGCGACAGAACAGGAGTTTAGAATGGATCAATTCGCCCTTTTCGCCAGCGAACGCGCTGGTTTCTTCGTCGGCTGGGGCACCCTGACGCTGATCAACGCCGGCCTTGCCCAGGGCAAGAACCGCAGCGGCTTGCTCTGGTGGGTGCTTTCCCTGTTCCTCGGCCCCCTGGCCACGCTGATCCTCGTGATCCTGCCGAAGGTACGCGCCAAGATGTTCTGAGGCGTACGGCCGCGCCTACCACCGGTGGCCCGGGATGTGTAGGCTAGGAGTCCTCCCAAGGCAGGTGCTCGCGGATGCTTACGACGCTCGTGGCAAGCAGCAAGGGTGGTTGCGGCAAGACGACGCTGGTCACCCAGCTCGCGACACACTGGGCCCAGACCGGAAAGCAGACGGCCGTCATCGACGCGGACCGTCAGCACTCCAGCTTGCGCTGGGTCGGTCGCCGTCCTGAGAACGCGCCAGGCATTACCGCCATCGAAGGCAGCCGCAGGGCTTTCGACCGCCTGCCGGGCGACGTGCAGCGGGTCATCGTGGACACCCCCGCCGGCGTGGGCGAAAAAGACCTCGAACCCTATCTCGAACGCGCCGATGTCATCATCGTGCCCGTCCTGCCCTCCCATTTCGACCTGGATGCGACCCTCGACTTCCTTACGATGCTGCGAGGCATCAACCGGGTGAAGCGTGGGAAATTGCCCGTCGGTCTCGTAGGCAATCGCCTGAAGCCGTGGACAAACGCCAGCCAGGCCGCCATCGCCGAACTGGGCGAACGTGCCCCCTTTCCTGTCGTCGCGGAACTTCGCGACTCCCAAGCGTACGTATTGCTCACGGCGCTCGGTAAGGGCATCTTCGACTACCACTCGGAAAATGTACGCGGGCATCAGGAAGACTGGGCGAAACTGCTACGCTGGATAAAGCGCAGCACCTGAGCCGACCGGGGCCGCGTCATCGATCACGCCACCTTGCGGTGGCACAGCGGAGGACGGTACCCATGCGAGAACTCATCCTGTTGCGTCACGCGGAAGCGGAACCCGGCGAAGGCAAGGACGACCGCGAGCGACGACTGACCGAACACGGCAAGAACGAAGCCCGCGCGGCGGGCGAATGGTTGTCGTCGCACCACATCAGCTACGACCGCATCCTCTGCTCACCCTCCGAGCGCACGAAGGAAACCGCGGCGCTGGCCCTGGGCCAGGTGGAACCCTCCTACGAACCGGCCATCTACGACGCCACCCCCGGCGACCTTTTCGACCTGCTCGACCAACACAAGGATGCGGAGCGGGTGGTCCTGGTCGGCCATAACCCCGGCATCGAACAACTCGTCGCCTTCCTCGTCGAAGGACGTTCCGAGGACTACCGCGGCATGCCGCCCGCCGGCATGGCTCGCCTTCGCTTCGACGGTTCCCTGGAACCGGGCAAGGCCAAGCTCGAGACATTCTGGTCACCTCCGAACTGAGCCTGTCGAATGCGCCACCTGTTGCCGGCGATCGCCATGCTCCTGTCGGCGGCGCCGTTGTCCGCCGCCGACCTGCGCATCGACCCCATGCGTTCACGCGCCGAGTTCAGCGTCCGCCTGCTCTGGGTGAGCACTGTGTCGGGTAGCTTCGACGGCATCCGCGGCGATCTGGTCATCGATCGCGCGGCGCGGACCGCCGTGGTCAACGCCGATATCGACACCGAAAGCATCCGCATGGACTCGGCCCGCTTGCGGCGCTGGGTCCTTGCGCCGGAATTCTTCGATGCGAAGCACCATCCACGCATCCATTTCGAGTCGGAGCCCACCGCCCTGCAACTGCTGAGCGAGGGCGGCGACGTGCAAGGCAAGCTCACCATGCGCGGCGTGACCCAGCCGGTGACCTTCCGCCTGCAGGCCAACCGCTGTCCACCGGAGGCACTCGCCGGGTGCGTACTGCAACTCCAGGGCATCATCGACCGCACCGATTTCGACATGCGCGGGCGGCGCGGCGCGCTGTCGGACCGCGTGAACCTGGGCATGGCCATCGTGCTGACGCCCCCATAGGCAAGGGGGCCGGGGCGGCCGGCTCACGTGGCGTTGTCGAGGCTCGCCTATGATCTGCGCCATGCGCCGCCTTCCCACGATCCTGCTCCTTGCCGCCGTCCTCGCCACGAGTGGCTGTTCCCTGTCGCGCGCGCGCATCCAGAAGGCCGACGCGGTGGTGACCCTCACCGTCGACCGGCAAGACAGCTGCGACCCGGCCGACACCACCCATTGCGCCACGCCCTCCCCACTCGTCGATGCCGCCATCGAGGCGAACGCCGCCTCGACGCCTTCGCGTCCCGTGCACGTGGCGACACTTCTGGAAGATGGCGAGAGCGCCCTGGCGGCGCGCATCAACCTGATCCGCGCCGCGCGGAAGTCGATCGACGTGCAGACCTACATCTGGGAGCAGGACGACGCGGGCAAGCTGGTCCTCGACGAGCTGGTCCAGGCCGCCCGCCGTGGCGTGCATGTGCGCATCCTGGCCGACCAGCTGTTCTCGTTCCGCGACCCCGGCCTGCTCGCGGGGCTGGCCCGCGCCAGCGACCGCCTGGAGATCCGCCTTTACAACCCGACCTTCCACAGCGCCCGCACGCCTCCGCTGGAGTTCGCGGCGGGCATCCTCTGCTGCTTCTACAAGTTCAACCAGCGCATGCACAACAAGCTGCTGGTGGTCGACGATCTCATCGGTATCACCGGTGGCCGGAACTACGAGGACCGCTACTTCGACTGGGACGAGACCTTCGACTACATCGATCGCGACGTCATGGTGGGCGGCCCCACCGCGAAGGCGATGGGCGCGAGCTTCGAACAGTTCTGGACGCACAAGCGTTCCGCGCAGCTGACCCACTTGCGCGACGTGAATCGCGAACTCCTGGCCGACACCGACGATCCCCGGCACTGGAACGTCCCCACCTACGAGCGTCCCGACCGCGTCGCGCAGATCGTCGCCGATGCCGAGGACCCCGCCTGGATCGAGGAACACCTCAGCCGGGCCTCCCTGCGCCTGAACCGCGTGGAGTATCTCTCCGACCTGCCGGGCAAGACCGACGAACCGAAGCGCCGCGAGGTGCGCGCGCTGACCCGCCACATCATGGGCCTGCTGCGCGGAGCCAAGAGCGAGATCGTGCTGCAGACGCCCTACCTGGTGATGAGCAAACCCGCGCAGAAGGTCTTCAGCGGACTACGCCAGCGGGAAGAGCCGCCGCGCGTCGTGGTCTCCACGAACTCGCTGGCCTCCACGGATGCCTTCGCCGTGTATGCGATGTCCTACAAGCATCGCAAGCGTTACCTGACTGACTACGGCTTCGAGATCTACGAACTCAAGCCGCACCCGGCGGACAGCGATATCGACGAACTGGAAGGCCGCTCGACCGAAGTGGCCACGCCGCCGCTGGCCGCACAGGCGACCGGCAAGGGCGGGCGTGGGCGCGGTTCGTCCCAAGGCGCCTCGGCCGGTCGACCGGGACCACCGTCGGAAGCGGCGGGCTTCCTCGGCTTCGGCAGCCGTTCGGGACGCGGCGCGCGCAGCCGCCCGGCGCCACTGCTGACGGCTGGCGTCCGCTTCGGCCTGCACGCAAAGTCGATCGTGGTCGACGACACCTTCGCCATGGTCGGCACGCACAACCTCGACCCACGCTCGGACCACTACAACACCGAGTCGGGCGTCATCGTCTACGACAAGCGCTTCGCCGACCGCCTGCGCGATTCGATCATGCAGGACACCCGGCCCGGCAACGCCTGGGTGATCGCGCCGCGGCAGAAGTCGATCCCGGTGTTGTCGTCGGTCAATGAATTCATCGGCGATGTCTCCGAGCGGTTGCCGTTCTTCGACCTCTGGCCGTTCCGCTATGCCACCAGCTATGAACTCAAGCCCGGCTGCATCCCCATGCGCTGGAGCGATCCGCGATTCTTCGAATGCTACGAACCGGTGGGCGACTTCCCGGAAGTGGATGTTTCGCTGAAGTTGATCTACACGCGAATGATCACGGCCTTCGGTTCGTCCGCGGCCGGCATCCTCTGAACGGCGAACCGCTGGCCACCCTCGCTCAATACGTCCGGGTCAACTCGAAGTTGACCGGCAGGTCGGCGGTGTAGCGCGACGGACGGTCGGCGGCGGCGAAGCGCCAGCCGCGCACGGCATCTTCGGCCGCACGGTCCAACTCGATATCCCCGCTGGAATGCCCGACGGTGACGCTGGTGACATCGCCTTCGGGCGTGACCGTGACGCTCAGCACCACCTTGCCTTCCCGCCCTGCGCGCAGGGCGGACATCGGGTAGCGCGGCGATGGCATATAGACGGGCACGAGGGGCTCCGTCGCGGGGGTCGGAGCCGTCGTTTGCACCGGCGCGACCCGCGGCCCGGGAACCCGCGCGACGGCATGGCGCGAACGCGACGCCGCATCCGCCACCGCCGGCGACGGCGCGATACGGGACACCGTCTTCGAGACCAGGGCGGGCGCGGCCGTCGGCAGGGTCACCTCGGCCAGGCGGCGTGTCATGGGCGCGCGTTCGTAAGTCAGCGCCGTGAGCCAGCTGGTGCCGGCGATACCCATGACGAGGGCCAGGGCACTGAGCGATGTACTGCTGCGTAGTGTGAGCATGAGTCTTGCGCGGAGGGCATCAGGGCCGTTCGAGGATGGCGGTGACGCCCATGCCACCGGCCGTGCAGATGGAGATCAGGCCGCGACCCGACCCCTTCTGCTCCAGCATCTTCGCCAGGGTCGCGACGATGCGCGCACCGGTCGCCGCGAACGGGTGACCGGCGGCGAGACTGGAACCGTTGACGTTGAGTTTCGCCGGGTCGATCGATCCCAGCGGGGCTTCCAGACCCAGCCGGTTCCGGCAATAGTCCTCGCTCTCCCATGCACGCAGCGTGCAGAGCACCTGCGCGGCGAAAGCCTCGTGGATTTCGTAGAAGTCGAAGTCCTGCAGCGTGAGTCCGGCCTGCTTGAGCATGCGCGGCACGGCCACGGTCGGCGCCATCAGCAGGCCTTCGCCATGGACGAAATCCACGGCGGACACCTGGGCGTGCGTGAGGTAGGCCTGGATCCGCAGGCCGCGCGCGGCGGCCCATTCGTCGCTGGCCAGCAGCACGGCTGCCGCGCCGTCGGACAAGCCCGTGGAGTTACCCGCGGTGAGCGTGCCCTGGCCGCTGGTCTTGTCGAAGGCCGGCTTCAGCGAAGCGAGCTTCTCGAGCGTGGAATCGGCACGCAGGAAGCCATCGCGTTTCAGTCCCCGGAACGGCACCACCAGGTCGTCGAAGAAGCCCGCCTCGTACGCGGCGCCCAGCTTCTTGTGGCTGGCGAGGGCCAGTTCATCCTGCTCGACGCGGCCGATCTTCCACTCCTTGGCCATCAACTCGCAGTGGTCGCCCATCGACTTGCCGGTACGCGGCTCGGCCACGCCCGGAAACGACGGTTTCAGTTCCTTCAGGGAGAATCCGCGCGTGGCGACCTGGAACTTCTCCTTCAGCGTCTTCGCCCGGTTCAGTGCCAGCAGCCGCTTGCGCAACTTCTGGCCGTAGACGATCGGCACATCGCTGGTGGTGTCCGAGCCGCCGGCGATACCGGCGTCGATCTGGCCCGTGGCGATCTTGTTGGCGATGAGGATGGCATTGTCGAGCGAGGTGCCACAGGCGCGTGCCGTGGTGATGCCGGGCGTGGTGGGCGCCAGCCCCGACGAAAGCAGGGCCTCGCGGGCCAGGTTCCAGTCCGAGGAGTGGCGGATGACCGCTCCCATCGCGACCTCGCCCAGTTCCACGCCGTGAAGGCCGAACTTCTCCACCAGGGAGCCCAGCACCTTGACCGACATCCCGAAGTTGCCGACATCGGCGTAGGCGGTGTTGTTGCGGCAGAAGGGAATGCGGACGCCGCCGACCACACCCACACGCTTTTGCGTCTTATCCATGCTTGAGAAACGATCCAGACCGATGGGGATGCCCACGGGGGCAAGCCGAAATGCGAAGACGAAGGGATCGCGGACGCCGACGATCGCCGACGAACGCGTATCGGCAAGGCTAACCCGCATCCCCGCCCGGCGAAAGCCCGACGTGCCCCGATGATAGAATCGCGTTCCTTTGCCGTTCGGAAAAACCCGCCGTGAACGAGTCGTTGATCGCCTGCCCCGCCGTCCTGGCGCTGGAACTGGCCGCGGGCGAAGTGCCCGCCCGGCTGGAACTGACCCGGGACGAGGCGCAGGCGCTGGCGACCCTGGTGGCCGACGACCTGCGCACACTGCTGCCCGGCGTGGAAGCCTCGCGCTTCGCCCTGGCCGGCGCCCTGTTCGACGGCGTCGAACTGCTCAGGCCCGGTTTCCCCGTGTTCGCCACGCTGGAAGAACTGGCCCGGCGCATTCCCCGCGTGACCACCGCGGGCGGCGTGGTGGCCTTCGGCACCCATGAGGGACACATGCCGGCCCAGCCGCTGGTGCCCGATACCCGCTATGCCGGCGGGCCGATGCGCCTGGTGCCATGGATGCTGCTGGCGCCGGAAGACCTGGCCGCGGAACTCACGGCGCGCATGGAAGTGGAACTGGTCGGGCGCGGCGAAGCCGGCGCGGCGACCGCCGACTTCCTCATGCGCACGCTGGGCATGCGCCTCGAACACGCGCGCTATCTCAGCCGCGACGACCTGCTGGCGCTCACCTGCGTGCAATACGAACATGTGAACCTGGCCCCGTTGTGGACGATGCTGGAAGCCGCCCTGCTCACCCCCTACAAGGAAGAGACCGCGCTGGGCTCGCGCGGCCTTCCGCTGCATTACGCCGAGGGCCGGGTCGGCATTCCCGGTCCGGCCGCCTGGTTCGCCCGCGCCGGGGCCCAGCGGGAAAACCCCGCCCACGAGTTCGCCGGCACCCTGTTCGAACTTCGCCAGTACGCCGCGCTGCTCGCCGCGCACCACGTGCCCCTGCACCTCCAGGGCCAGCCCGCGCAGACCGCCGGCTACCTGGTCGAGCCGGTCGCCGAGGCCGATCCCGCCCTGCCTTCGCCCGCGATCTACGCGCACGAGGCGCCCGGCCTGGGCATGGCCGCGCTCACGGTGGCCCAACCGGCCGCGGGCAAGGCACGGATCCTGGCCCACGGCTACCCGCTGGCGCCCGATGCGCTGGCGCCGCTGCTGGACACCCTGGCCGGACGCTATGCCACGGAGCACGAGGTCCATGCCCTCGGCCGCGTGCTCCTCGACGCGAATGGCGCGCTGTCGGCACCCTCGCCGAGCCTGCACTGAAACCCGCGTTTTCCCGAATCGTTCGATATACGCGGGCCAGGGTGACGGATTAGAGTGGGTCGACGTCCTGACGGCGACCGCATGCCCGCTTCCGCCCTTCCCGCGAACGCTTCACCCTCGGACTGGTCCGCGTACCTGCTGGAACGCGCGCCGGCGATGATCGCCTACGTCGATACATCCCTGTGCTACCGCTATGCCAGCCCCGCCTACCTCGCCTGGATGAACATCCAGGAAGACGACGTGGTCGGCCGGCGCATCGACGAACTGATCTCGCCCGATCTCCACGCAAGCATCGAACCGGACCTGTGCGCGGCCCTCGCCGGGGCACCCATCGTGGCCGATCGCGCCATCGCCCACGAGGATGGCAGCCGCCATGCGCAGGCCACCTTCTCGCCCGACATCGACGCGCTGGGCAAGGTGCGTGGCGTGGCCATCCTGCTTGCCGATATCTCCAGCCGTCGCGAACTCGAGGCGCGGCTGAAGGAAAGCGAGCGGCGCTTTTTCCAGGCGTTCCGCTACGCCGCCATCGGCATGGCGCTGGTACTTCCCGACGGACGCTGGTTGCAGGTGAACGACGCGCTGTGCGACATGCTGGGCTACGACGAAGACGAGCTGATGACGCGCTCGTTCCAGGAGCTCACCCACCCCGACGACCTCGCCGCCGATCTCGCGCTGGTCGGGAAGCTGCTCGCGGGCGAGAGCCTGTCGTACCACATGGAGAAGCGCTACCTGCATCGCGACGGACACGTCGTGCATGCGCAACTCAGCGTGTCCCTCGTGCGCGACGAGCATGGCGAGGCGCTGTACTTCATCTCGCAAGTGCAGGACATCAGCGAGCGCAAGGCCTTCGAGGAAGCCCTGTTCCGCGAACGCGAGCTGGCCGAGGTCACGCTGAAATCGATCGGCGACGCGGTGATCACCACCGACCCGAACCTGGTCGTCACCTCGCTCAATCCCATCGCCGAGGCGATGACCGGGTGGTCCAGCCACGAGGCCGTGGGCCGGCCGATGGACGACATCTTCCAGCTGCGCGACCCCCTCACCCGGCGGCCGATACCCAACCCGCTGATCATGGCGGTGGACAAGAACAGCATCGTCGGGCTCACTACCGATGCGATCCTGGTTCATCGCAACGGCTTCGACAGCCCCATCGAGGATTCCGCGGCTCCGATCCACGACCACGCCGGCAACGTGATCGGTGGCGTGGTGGTGTTCCATGACGTGAGCGAGACCCGCGCGCTCGCGCTGAAGATGGCCCACCTCGCCCACCACGACACCCTCACCGGCCTGCCCAACCGCGCCCTCCTCACCTCGCGCATGGAGTTCGCCGTGACCGTGGCGGCACGGCGCCACCAGCGTGCCGCGCTGCTCTTCGTCGATGTCGACCACTTCAAGCAGATCAACGACACGATGGGCCACGCCGCGGGCGATGTCCTGCTCCAGGAGATCGCCCGGCGCATCCGCGCCTCCGTGCGCACCGACGACACCGTGAGCCGCCTGGGCGGCGACGAATTCGTGGTGCTGCTGCCGCAGATCGAAGGTCCCTCCGATGCGAGCGCCGTGGCGGAAAAGGTGCTGGCCGCCTGCAGCCAGGCCGTCGGCGTGGATACCTCCGCGTTGACGATCAGTTTCAGCATCGGCATCAGCGTGTACCCCGACGACGCGATCGACGCCGAGTCGCTCCTGCGCAACGCCGACACCGCGATGTACGAGGCGAAGATGCAAGGCCGCAACGGCTACCGCTTCTTCAATCCGCGCATGAACGAGCGCAACAGCGCGCGCGTGCGCATCGAGGTGGAGCTGCGCAAGGCGCTGGCGCGGAACGAACTCAGCCTCTACTACCAGCCCAAGGTCGATGTCGGCCTCGGCACGATCGTCGGCGCGGAGGCGCTGTTGCGTTGGCAGGTGGACGGCGAGGATGTCTATACGCCGGAACAGTTCATCCCGGTGGCCGAAGACTGCGGCCTGATCGTTCCCATCGGTGAATGGGCGCTGCGCGAGGCATGCGGCCAGGCCGAAACATGGACGCGCCTGTACCGCCCCCTGTCGGTATCCGTGAATGTCTCCGCTTTGCAGTTCCAGCACACGCGCTTCTTCGAATCCCTGCGCGGCATCCTCACGGAAACCGGCCTGCATCCCACGCTGCTGGAGTTGGAACTGACAGAGCGCACGGTAATGGAAGGTGGCGACCACATCGCCGACCTGCTACGCAAGATCAAGTCGCTGGGTGTCTCGTTGAGCCTGGACGATTTCGGCACGGGCTATTGCAGCCTGTCCTACCTGAAGCATTTCCCGATCGACACGCTGAAGATCGACCGCGCCTTCATCCGCGATGTCGCCTGGGACAACGACAGCGCCGCCATCGTGAGCGCGATCGTCACCATGGGCAAGGGCATGAACAAACAGGTGCTCGCCGAGGGCGTGGAGAGCATGGAACAGGCCAGCTTCCTCGACTCGGTCGGCTGCTCGCAGATGCAGGGCTTCCTGTTCGGCAAGGCGATGACGGTGCGCGATTTCGAGGAGCGCATCTCGGCCGTGGATACGGGTGATCCGCGCGTGCCGGTGGATTGAGGGGCATCGCCGCTGAAGCGGCTCCCACAAAGGCTTGCGTACCGTGGCGGGCGGAGCGGCTCTGGTGGGAGCCGACCCTGTCGGCGATTCAAGGCCCCAGCGCCGCGTCATACATGCGGCACCGCCTCAAGCCCTCAGCGCCGCCTCATACATGAAGTAATGACAACGCTCCATTCCCAACCCCGCATACGTCGCCTGCGCCCGTTCGTTCTCCAGTTCCACGTACAACCGAAGCCCGACCGCACCCGCGCCCTCGGCCATCGCCTTCACATGCGCGTACATCCCGCGGAACACCCCGGCGCGCCGCGCCTCGGGCGCCACGTAGACACTCTGCACCCACCAGAAATCGCCACACCGCCAGTCGCTCCACTCATAGGTGACGAGCAGACAGCCCACGGCGACGCCGTCCAGTTCGGCAATCAGGTAGAACCCCCGCCGTGGCTCATCGAACACCGCTCGCACGCCACGGCCGATGGTCTCGGGATCGAGGCGCTTCTCCTCCGTTTCCCACGCCATGGCGATGTTCCAACGGGCGATGGCGTCGGCGTCGTCCGGCGCGGCACGGCGAATTTCGAGGGTCATGGGGCTATCCGTTCGAAGGACGGCGCTTGCGCGACGCACCGAGTTTGCGTGTAAGGGTATTGCGGCCGACGCCAAGCGCCGCCGCCGCATGTTGCCGGTGGCCATCGTTGGCGATCAGCGCCACTTGCAGCAAGGTCTTGTCCAGGGCATCGCGCGCACGCGCATGCACGTCCACCTCGCCCTGCGCCAGCGCATCCTGCGCCCAGATGCGCAAGGCATCCGTCCACTCCGCGCTGCGCGTTTCGCGCGCGGGCAGTCCGCCGAGATCGCCCGCCTGGATTTCCGGACCCGGGGCGATCACCGCGAGTCTCCGGCAAAGGTTCTCCAGTTCGCGCACGTTGCCCGGGTAATCGCGCTGCTCGATCAGCTTCATCGCGCCACGCGAGAAACGCTTCGGCGGAAGCTTCAACTCCGCCGAGGCCTGCGCGAGGAAATGCCGCGCCAGCAGAGGGATGTCGCCGCGCCGCTGGCGCAACGACGGCAAGGCGATGCGCACCACGTCGAGACGATGTTTCAGGTCCGCACGGAAGAGGCCGGCGGCGACGCGCGCCTCCAGGTCCTGATGCGTGGCCGCGATGATGCGCACGTTGCCGTGCATCAACTCGCGTCCGCCGACGCGGTAGAACTCGCCACCCGCCAGGACGCGCAACAACCGCGTCTGCAACGCCAACGGCATGTCGCCGATCTCGTCGAGGAACAAGGTGCCGCCATCGGCCTGCTCGAAGCGACCGGCGTGACGGCGCGTCGCCCCCGTGAAGGCGCCGGCCTCATGACCGAACAGTTCGCTCTCCAGGAGTTCGGCCGGGATGGCCGCCGTGTTCAAGGCCACGTAGGGCTTGCCGCGCCGCGCGCTTTCCTCGTGTAGCGCACGCGCCACCAGTTCCTTGCCCGTGCCCGTTTCGCCGGTGATCAATACGTTGAGGTCGCTCGCCGCCACGCGGCCGATCAGGCGGAACACCTCGCGCATCGCCGGGCTTTCGCCCATCAAGGCATGCGCATTCCCGCTCGGCACCGGTACGATCACTTCCTCGTGCGCGATGGCGAGCGTGCGCTCCACCGCCTCGACCGCGCGGTCGAGGTCGAAGGGCTTGGCGAGATAGTCGGCCGCGCCCGCACGGTACGCCGCTGCCGTCGTCGCCACGTCGGTATAGGCACTCATCACGATCACCGGACCGATGTTGCGCCGGGTCAGGTCTTCGAGCAGGCGCAGGCCATCTTCGCCCGGCATGCGCACGTCGGTGACCAGCAGGCCCGGCTTGCCCTCGGCCAGCGCCGCGCGCACCGCGTCGCCGGCACTGAATTCGCGCACGGTGTGCCCGGCGTCGCGCAAGGCTTCGGCGAGCACGAAGCGCACGCCACGGTCGTCGTCGGCGATCCAGATTTCAGTCATGCGGCCGCTCCATCGGAAGGTACAGCGAGAAGACCGTCTCGCCGGGACGGCTGGTGTAGCGCAGGTCGCCGCCGTGTTCGAGGGCGATTTCGCGCGAGAGCGCGAGGCCGAGGCCCGTGCCGTCCGGCCGTCCCGACACGAGGGGCTGGAAGAGTGAATCGCGCAACTCGTCCGGCACGCCACGACCGTCGTCGACCACGTCGACACGCAAGGCCGCGCGCACCGTCCGCTCGCCCAGGCGCGCGCCATGTTCCACGCGCGTGCGCAGCGTGATCGTCTCCGCCCCGGCTTCCCCGGCGTTGCGGGTCAGGTTGAGCAGTACCTGGAGCAGGCGGTCGGTATCGCCGAGGCTGTCCGGCAAGCTGGGGTCGTAGTCGTGGCGAAGACGCGGGGCATCCGCTTCGGCGCCGACGAGACCTTCGAGCCGTTCGAGTAACTCGTGCACGTTCACCGGGCCGATTCGCGCGGCGCCGCGATGGCGCAGCAAGCCGTCGGCCAGAGCCGCCAGCCGGTCGGCCTCGCCGATCACCATGCTGGCGAGTTGGCGCAGGTCATCCTCCACCACGCGGCGTTCTAGCAGTTGGGCCGCGCCACGCAAGCCTGCGAGGGGGTTCTTCACCTCGTGGGCGAAGCCGCGCAGGGTTGCCGAGAGGGGCGTACCGCCCGGGGTCAGGTCGGGAGCGAGGGCGTGAACCTCGACCAGGATCCGGTCCTCGTCGATCGGCTGCATGGTCAGGTCGGCGGTGACCTCGCGGCCCCGCGCCACGCCGAAGGTGACACCGCGAAGATTGAAGGCGCGGCGTTCGGAGAGGGTGCGGGTGAGTTGCGAGGCGAGGCCGGGCTCGCGCATCAGGGCCGTTAGTTCCTGGCCTACGGCGGTTCTCGGGCCCACGTCCAGGACCTCGCCGAGGGCGGGGTTGAGCCATTGGACACGGCCGTCCGTGCCTACGATGGCTAGGCCGGTGGACAGCAGGGTCAGCAGTTCCGCCTGGTTGGGTGCATGCATTGCACCAATGTAGGGAGTTAGGGGGGCTGGGGCAATGGGACGGATTCGGAGCTGAGTGGACGGATTCCCATAGTTGGGACAATTGGCCGAACTATGGGAATCCTATTTGTGGTGCGTAGAGGCGCTATTGACTGGTCAACGCTTGGCTTTTCGGTCATGTCGGAACATCCGGCGAAAACTTAAGCGTCGGCCTGCCGCGTTTTCCCGACAGACGGATGCCCACGATACGGCTCCAGTCTCCGCGCTGACCCTCTCCAAAGCTGGAGGCCACAACTTCTACCTGATGGCTACAGCTTCCATCTAAGTACGCTCCTGCCCGATGTGGCATGCCCGATCACTGTCTCGGCAACCGGTACAGAGCTATCACTATGTGGCTAGGCCTAGCTCACGCCTCCCCTGACCGGCTCCACAGCCACCGGCGTATACCGCGGGATATGGGCGGACGAAGGCCTCTTGAACGGCGTCTCGTTGACGCACATCGCGCTTTGCGACTGCGCGCCCCGGCACAAATGCGGCGCGCGTTATCGGCGGCACGGAAATTATCTTTACCTAAAAGCATATGCGAATTTGGCAACTTAATAGCACACGCCGTCCACCGGAGCTTTGAAACGCGGAGCTACCTTGACAGCCTCTGGACCATACCCATGGCTGCCGCATACCATGTGCGAGCAGGGAGCGCGCGACGGTCTGGAAAGGCCTCTCCTGTTGCGAACTACGCATCACTCAACAGGGAACAATTGTGGCTTACAACCTTTCCCGCATGACGATCTACGCCATGCTCAGCGCGCTCGAGGAAGACTTGCGCGATGCAATTAAGACAACCCTCGGCGACCGTGATTACGCGGCAGATGCCTTTGACGCACCATTGGTAACCCGCGCCAAGACACGACTGGAGAAAGACGTCGGGTTCGAATACGACGAGCAGCAGTTAAAGGACTTGGTCGACTACTTCGACCTGGGCGATACCTACCAGACTATCAATGCCCACGCCAGCAGCTTCCGCGGGTCCTTCGCCGATGAGGTCAAACGGCGGACGCGCGAACTGGAATCTCTGGTGCCGATCCGCAATCGCGTTATGCATATTCGCCCATTGAATTTCGACGATTTGCCGCGCGTTTCCTCCGTGTGCCAGGAAATCGCGGCCGGGCCAAACCCGGAGTGGTCTAGCCTGCGCGAAACCCTGACCCGGATGGATAACGACCCGAGCTTCGTACTGGGATTGAGCATCCCCAGTGCAGAGGCGGCGGACCATATCTCGCACAATCTACCGCTCCCCGATTTCGACGAGACCGGCCTTATCGGCCGCGATGCGATCGTGAAACAGATTAAACGCCTATGTCTGGGGAGTTTCCCCGTGATATCGATCGTTGGCGAGGGTGGCGTTGGCAAGAGCGCGCTCGCCCTGAAGGTCGCGTACGAACTTCTCGAAGAAGAAAGCTGCCCCTTCGACGCGGTGATCTGGGTCACGTCAAAGACCATGCAGATCACAGTCAACGAAATTCGCGACATCCGCGGTGCGATTACCACCTCAATGGGTGTGGTTAGCGAGATTTCCGCACAGCTCGGCGGAGGCGACGGCCCGAATCTTGTTGGCGAGGTGATCGAATACCTTTCGACGTTCAAGATTGCATTGTTCATCGACAACCTCGAAACCATCATGGATGACACGATTCGCCAGTTCGTCGGCGCGCTTCCTGAAGGTAGCAAAATAATCATCACCTCCCGCATTGGCCTAGGCGCGTACGAATACCCTATCAAGCTCAACGGCATCGAGGAAAAGTATGCCTCGCAGCTGTTGCGTATGCTCGGTCGTCTGCGTGGCGTAAGCGCACTGTCCGAACAGGACGAACCGACTTTGCGCCGCTACGCCAACCGTATGCATTTGAGCCCCGGCTACATCAAGTGGTTCGTCAGCGCCCTGCAGACGGGCTTGTCACCAGAAACGGTCTTGCAGAACTCGTCGCTCTTCCTTGAATTCTGCATGAGCAATGTGTACGAATTCCTATCTAGCGATGCGCGTGAGCTAACCTCTACGATGCAGTGTGCGCCCGGCTGGAAGGACATCGCCGAGCTTTCGTACCTATCTGGGCTTGAGGCGCTTCGGATACAGAAGGCGCTTCAGGAGTTAATGACTACGAATATGTTGAATGAGTCGTCGAAGGCATTGGCCGGCGCAATGAAGACGACCTACCAGTTAGCCGAACTAGCGCGCGCGTACCTCAATAAGCAACACCGTCCCACGAACGCGTTCCAGTCGAAGATCAGAACCAATCGCAATAAATTGAATGCAATGATGGAATCGCTCAACGCACCGAGCGGTCTCAACCGGTACGCATTCAGCAATATAAAAGTACGCTCCAAGTCCGATCGCGTGCTCGTCAAAAGCCTCCGCGATGCCATCCGGGAGATCCAGGAGGGACGTTTCGACGTCGCCTACGAGCTTTTGGATGAGGCGCGACGGCTCGCACCCGACTATTTCGAAGTTGCCCGCGTGCTCGCCTTCTTCCATCAACGAAGCGGCAACATTCCCGAGGCGCGGGAAAGCTATGAGCTGGCTATCGCCCTATCGTCAAAGACACCGCAGCTGCACTACTGGTTTGGCAAGTTCATCTTGCAGGTCGAGGAATCTGTGGACGACGCCGTCGAGCAGTTCGAGATCGCGCGGGAGCTGGACCCCGCCTCAGTTGATGTCGCGGTCAGCCTAGCGCGCGGCTACATGTTTCAGCACCGGTTTGCCGAAGTTCATCGCCTTCTCGCCGAACTGCGGGACAAGCTAGACACCATGGGCGAGCACTTGCGGAAGACTTATTACGACACGCGAATCCAAGTGCATTACCGCGAGGCCGACGACTACTGCCAGTCCCTGGAGTACGGAAAGAGCGTCATGTCGCTTCGCGAGATGCAAGCAGAATTTGAAGAGTTGCCCCTTGCGTTGAAGGATACTTACATTCGCGGCAAACTTTCCAAAGCTTCCGTCACCATTCAGCGGCTTAGCCGGGCGTGTGCTGGAGAGGATCTGCAGTTTGTCTCAGATTTCGCCGCGTGGTGCGAGATAGAATCGCGCCCGGTCAGCACGGCGACCTCCCGTCGTCCATCCGTCGGCGTCGCATAGAAGATCACTGAGTCAGGCGGGCGGCGCGGGGAGAACCGCTCCATCAAGATTGATATCAGCTCATCGATCTATATTAGACGTGCGCGCGGCGTTACGCGCGCTCCCACGCGCATACGTCGGGTGGATCGCGACCCTCGCGACGGTCGCGATCGTTCCATGCCCTTTTTGACGCTTGAAATGTGGCCCATTCCTTCGCTCGCAAAGCAATAGCACGCGGATCGTTTGCCTGTGCGTGTCCATATTCGTTATGCGCCATTCCACCGCCGCTTTCAAACTGAGCGAATACGCCAGTCGTAAAAGAGACGAGCCGTGGATCGGGCATTAGAAAGTCACGACCACCTATGTTCGGCCACGTCGTTGTGCCTACGGCGGTCTCTGGATAAAGCCAATCCGGGTTGCTTGAAGCGACATATCTGTGGGCCATCACTTTTAGAACATAGTTCACAGACTGCACGTACTTTTCGTCAACCTGGCGACCCCGTTGTATCTTGCGTAGATCGAAAATCCAGTTTTGAAAGTATCTAGGATTCTCGATTGTGCGCAGGGGTTGGGCTTTAGGATTTCTGACGTACTGGATATGCGTCATCACGAGGCAACGTGTCGGCGATATCGGGAAGAACGTTTGTGTGCCGACATGCGTCGGGGATGGCGTCCCGCGCTTAACGATCTCACGCGAGCCAGGATACACGCCACGGTTATATGCCGTGACTGGGCAGTCGCTTATGATGAACTTTGTCTCGCTATCGTCCGCGCAGATGATCTCCCACACAGAAGCGAGCCACATGGTCTCAAGCTGTCGATAGAGCCATGGAAGTTTACGGAGCGCCTCTTGGTGCGTCACCGAACCAGTGATCACCTGAAGGAAGTGAAGACCCTTCAGCGTCCGAAAGAACTGTGCAGCAATGTACCTTGATATCACTTCCAGCGCTTCGCGAACTCCGTCTTTCAGCTCATAGTTGTCAAAGAATGTGATCGCACGGCTTCCACGCGCATCAATGTTCTCGAAGAACTTTGCCTCGATAACATCGGTGTACGCCTTACCCTCTATCAGCGTGTAGAGGTGATCAAGGCAAAACGCCGACGCTGGCCCCGCCTTGCGCAGCGCGTTGTGATATTTAACGCCCATAGCCGTTCGAATCGCGTCCGGCGCTTTGTCTAACACGAACAGTTTTGATTCTCCGGCGCCTAGGAACCGACGCTGATACCAGACAGGTACGTAATGATTGTTCGTCCTGAATTCCATGGTTACCCTAGTTACGTCGCCAGTGGCACCGAGCCCTCGGTTCCGATACTAGCGAATAGGTCGGTCACGTCCAGATGAATCAGACATTGCGTACAGCGATCTGGTCAGCTGATACCGTCCAAACGTAGAAGTAGCTTCGAAGCGTGTGCCGTTCTACGGCGATCCTTCGATACTCACCTGGTCCGAGCCAGCAACAGCGTGATTCACGCTTGATCGATCGATGACAGTCATGGCTAAGGCCTTCTTTAGCCTGGTTGGTGCCACCCTGCGTGCCCCTTGGACGCACTTTACCGCGGCTATCCAAACCTGGGCACCCAACAGTGCAGCCGCCGCCTGTTCCTGGGACACGCCCGACGCCGCGATTGCACGCTCGACCAACTTGGCTCGAGCAACACTGGAGGGAGATGCCCGTAGAGCGGACGTTCTTGAGACCATCAAACTATACGCTCTGTCGATATGCGTTCGCGCCGCCTGTCCGAAACGAGCCCTACGCTCGACAAGGTAGTCATAATAGGCCTGCGGTGCATGTTCGACGAGGACGTTCCTGCCTACCTTACAAAACCTGAAGAGAACTCTCGGTTTCGGTAAATAGGCTGACTTCTGCGAATTCAGCAAGAACCCGACCAGCTTCTCGAACCTCCTGACGACTTCACCATACCGCTCGCCGGGTACTCCCACGAATTGGTGTTCTTCCGTGGTCAGCCGCAAGGGCTCGGCTGCGGCTTCAAGCGGCCGAAGGAGCACGTCCCGGGGAGTGACATGCTGCAAGGCACACGAGTCAATGAGGTGAGCAATGGATGTTGGCTTCCCAGTAAGGACGTCAGCCAGGTATATCCGCGTCGCCCAGTGTCCCGAAAGGGCTACATCGTGCGAGGAAGCTCCATGCGCTTCGAGCGAGGCCGCACAGAATCCACTATATGCGCTCAACGGGATTGCGCCTTGCTCCGGGTCAGCGCATAGAGTGATGAGATCACCGATCCTGTCCTGGACCCAGGCTTCGTAACCGTCCATGTTCGTAGATCCCTTGAGATGGCCAAGCGGCCTGGAACAAGAGCCGCAGACACGCCTCGTGTCGTAGCTAACCTTGTACTGCGGGCGCCCACAGTGGCGACAGGCACTTTCGAGCCTGACACCGTGAATGGAACACGTTGTGACTGAGGCCACCCTCCATCGAAGTGGCTCATACGACAGGTCGTCGTCCCAAGTCGCGTAGCAGGAGGGACACCAACGACGCAGCGAGCCACACCGCCCAAGCGCGGTCTTCATCAGGATGTGCCTGAGATTGGCAAATGTACCGCAATGAATCGTGGTATTGCCCGTCAATCCCTCAAGCCCGCGCACGAGCTCCGACGCGTTTTCGCTAGGAACACACAGCAGAGTAAAGACGGGCCCCGTCTTGACGCGGTCCTTGAGCGCCTCGGGGGCTGATAAGACGAGTAACGGCCTGATCATGCACCCTGTTACCCAACTTAACCGGCTCAGGTAGTGCTCCGCCGATTCCACTTCCGCCGTCCCCAGGCCAAACAGATCTAGGGGCGGCATGATGCTCCAGTCTGGAAATAAGGTCATCGCGCTATCTCGCGCTTCTGCCCCGATGCGGTGATTCGATGTGAGTACCGCCCCGGATCACCTGCGGAGGCGACGTCCTCGAATTCCTCGACTTGGTTCCACAGCGTAAGCAGGTCCTTCTCGTTATATATCGCGCGCTCTAGATCCTTCCGACGCACAACGTCGACGCCATCGCCGATGGCGAGCAGCCGAGCCCTCTGGAACAGTTGGATAACCTCACCGCATATCCCGGCGGTGGCGGCCATGAGATCATCAGGCATGGAACCTACGATGTCGGCATCGATGAAACTGCATCGATTCGCGATCGACCTAAGCAAGCGTAGAAAGTTGATTCGATCACCTGGTCGTCGGCGGTCGTTGTACGGAAGGAACCAAATAGGAAGTACCCTGCGGCGAAGATCGTGGTGTACGTCCCAAAGCTCCGTAACTCGCGCCACGCCGGTGAGCAAGAACCGTACCCGGTGTGCCTCTGCAAGACTGACAAGGTTTTGGATGTGATCGGCCGGCGCCTTGTTCTGCCGAGTCGCCAGCATCGCTGTCGCGTGCTCAATCGATACGGTGCCACACCCGCGCGCCCGCGCGGTGCGCATGACCGACTCCCAGCATCGGTCCTCGGAAGCCGACCTCGATCTAATAAAATCCCAAGCCTCGGCGTCTCGCGTACTGGCGGGTAGGTTGCTTGCGTTCGTGGCCATCCCCTCGTTCGGAGAAAGCCAGTTAAGGTCGGGCGTGTTGAGCTGCCGTAATAGCTCAAGGGCCAAAGCCCGACTACTGTAGAACCCCAGATGGGGCAACGTCGCATACGCTTCCGTGATCGGCAGCCGGCCCCGGCCCCATGACGATGGGTTTCCGAAGATCTCTCTCATCACCGAGTGCCGCAGCTCTGTCTTGCCCACTCCTGAAGGCCCTATGAGAAAGATCATGCTTCCCGGCGGTGCTCCGTCCAGCGCTGCGCACAGGGACCTTCGGGCAGCGATGTACGAGGGGTGATCAAGCATCCTCATAATGTTCCCCGAAATCTTGGAGCGATGCCCATTCGGGAACGGGAGCTACGCGTCGGGCCGTCGGCCGTTCTCGTTCCGGATCTCGGTTCGTCGTTCGTGACAACAGAGCCACGCGAGCGGAGGTCGTGGCCGCATTGAGCTCCCGATTTCGTTCATGGCGTGCGGCGCCAGTGCGCCTTCCCTCGAACCGCTTATTGGCACGGTCTACAGGTGACCACAGCAATTCGAACAGGCGCTGTCGTTGCGTCATCTGAGCGAAGGACTGCACTTTGCTGTGGAACGCCTTCTCGATTGCCCTATCGAACGCGACGTATATAAATGACAGATCTTCGGGATCTGAACGTATGTCGCTCACCCGTTCCGACTTCCCTAGACGTCGAGTGACCTCAGCGCTAACGTAGAATCCATCCTCGGTGCGTATTCCTCGGTTCTTTATCACCTTTCGGCCTTGCTTGATCGGTACGGCGGTTTCCCACATTAAGTCACCATCCAACGTGCAAGGCCTGCCAAACAGACCCCATCGCCGCACCGCTGTGTCGTAGCGTTCGTTGGCCGTTATGCCATCTGCGCCGACCATCGCCGGGAGGTCCTTGTAGAGAAAGGTCTCCAGCAATTCGCATATTCCGGCAAACGACGTAAACGCGTTCTGGCGGGACTTGAACCTGCCGTCCACGGATCTACCCGCGCGATCGGGGAGCGTATTTCCCGTAAGCCGGTGGGATACCTGGTGATTTATCTGTTTGACCGTTGACTCCACAACACTGTTGAACTGGCTCCCGCCCGCAGGTGACCATCTGATGTGTGTGTGTCCCCGACAAAGCGCGTCTACCCAGTGGCTCTTATTCTCCGCTCCGCGGTCAAAGTGATACATCACCGGGCAGCGCCCGTGGCGGCGGATATAGTCGCGATGAAGAAGGGCCAGACCGTCAGTACGCGCCGGACCAAAGATAAGCGCATGGGCTACGGGCTTACCCGTGGCACCGTCGACCGCAACGTACACCTTGGCCTTTCCTTCCGGGATGCCGCTGAGAAGGTCTGGCGCGTGTCGGATATCCATGTCCGTGGAGTCGACATGAACGACCTGGCCAAAGGCCATCGGCGATAGCGAACGCTCCCAGGGGTCGCTGGCGTTGCGGGCTGCGTGGAAGGCGCGCTTTCCTCCGGTTGCCAGTGCAACTTTAGCCTTAGATATGTCCTGGAGTGCACGCCACAGCTTCTTCTTGCTTGGACACAGGATCCCCTTTGCGGAGCATCGATGAGTTAGTTCGTAATACAGGTCGATCTGACGTTGGATGGATCCGGACATCCAACATTCGGCGATCAGCAATGCCATCTCCGCCTGCGACTCTTCGGGTAGGCGCGATGTTCGGTTTCCGGACCGATGGTAGTTAGTAAGAACGGCCTCCAGGCGGCCAATGCCACGTCCCGAAGCAGCTTCGATCTTCCGCTTTAGACTTTTTGAGTGACGTGTTTCCGGAAGCTCGCCGCGTTCGATCCGGGATAGCCACTCGAGGCGCGCTGTTGCGCGCGATATATCTGTCTGACTGGCCAGTGAGAGTTCGGTGGCCGCGGACATATCCCGGTACTCGGATAACATCGTTGCAAGATTGCAGTTATCCGCACTTGTTGCTCTGGCGTGGTCCGTGCTGAGAAGAAAACTGTCCGTATTCGAGAGCGATACCGAGGCCATCGGCCCGAACGCCACACCTCTCGCCATACTGAGAAGAGCATGCCTGGGGCAGAAGCTGGGGACATTGGCTTGTAACTCCGCGATCGTCATATCTCTTCTGTGTAGCGCCCGACGTAGGGCCGCATCGATACTCGGATCGTTGCCATCGGGCTCATCCATCAACGCCGCATAGCACAGCTCGAGGTTGCTCTGGTACGTCCCGGCAGGGACCGGTGGCGTCCATGCAGCGAAGTGCAACCCCAGCTTCCGTGCAAAAGCTTCGTAGGGCGGGTGATGCCACGCTCCATTATCGAACACCCAACCACGCGCCACGCCTCTCGACTCGAGCCATGAAACCTTCTTGCATTCGACCAGGGTGATCGAGTCGTGCCGGAAGACTATGAAGTCGAGATGGGCAGACGATACGTGTCTGCGGCCTCGCGCATCCGTGCGAACGACCCCCTTGCAAGGCGGCTGGCATGCATACGCTATGACGGATGGATCCATCTCCAATTCGTACGCGTACAACAGCTCACAGGTGTGGCTCTCGACAAGACGTGGCTGCCCATTTTTCAACGACTGCAACTTCACGATCACGTTGAGCAGCGAGCTCTTCCCCACCAGCCGCTTGTCGGAGCCTTCCACGATCGCTGTTATCGCCGACCGACTCTGCTCCTCGATGTTGCATGCGTGCAGCATCGCCCCGTACCAGTCCGAGGACTGGATGCCATTTGATTGGACGGATTTCATGTGCGCTCCCGGGACCTTGGCGAGCACCCTTTGAGCATGGGCGCCCGTGCCAAGCCCATATCAGCCTTGACAGCAAAGGAACGGCGGCGGAGACTCGACTCAGAAGTAAAACGTAGTCGGTTTAACAAACCCCTGAGTTGGCGCTCGGGGGTTTGTCGTTTCCGCGCGTCGATTTTTTCGATGGGCGGTCGGTTAACACCTCCTGGCTCTAAGGCAGAAGTTGAGTTACGCCAGTCTAGGTGGGGCTGGGATGTTGGCGGCTAGCCAGTCCCTCACGGCCTCAGTCGAGGCAAACCAGCCGCGACGGCCGGGCAACTGAAAGAGCTGGATCGACAATCGCCCGGTTTGGCGCGCTTTATACAACGCCTCCGTCGACGGGAATCCCAGGATCTTCGCCGTTTGCGCGCCAGTGAGCAGAGGCTCGCTTGGCAAGTACCGGTCGAGCCCGCGGGGATCGTTCCAAGGGTTCATGCGTCACCTCGTCGGCTTCCGTCCGGGCTAGTCGGCGACCGAGGCGATCCTCGACGACTGACTACGACCGTCTCAGCTAACGTCTCACCAGCGGCGCGCGGTGTCAACGTAACTTATTGTTTGCTATATATATAGCAAACTTCTCGCTGACATCGAGCAGCGCCCATGGCATATCCGACGTGTAGTGGCGTGCCACCCTCTTGCCGAGCGGCTTCAAGGCTGGGCAGCCGTTTGGCGCGACGCGGCCAGACCAGCTGGTCAGCTATCCAGTGGGGACGGACTGTCTGTCTCGGGCGGAGCGTCTGCGTGCGGGGTCAAGGGAACGCATGTTCCATCTGCGAAACGCCATACGAGGGTCCCGTCGGGAAGTACCCCGGTCACTGGACGTCCCGCCGAGAAGTGCCTCGCCACAGCCGCCGCCACAGCCCGCCGAACGGGCGTATCAAGTTCGGTCACGCTCGCTACGGCTAGGTGCTCTAAATATGCGGACATGCGTTTTTGCCTCTTTGTCGCATGGTGCCTTCCAGCCTATCCCTCAACTTCTTCCAAGTCACGCGCTTGTCGGAGAGCGGCGCCCAAGGTCGAGCCTCATTTACGAGCGCGTCGGCATGGCGATTGAAACGTTCTCCTAGTGGACATGGTGCCGCTACACTGCCGCGGAATGTCGCTGCTGAACTATAGGGAGGAAGGATGGGCAAGATCGGGAACGCGATCGACAAGGGAAGTGCCGCCTGGTGTCTGCACTGGGAACGCCGGTAACTCATGCGCGGCTTGGCCTAAGAAAGTTCACACATTACGTATTAGTCGAGCGCATTCATCACCGCCACCTCCTCCCGCCATCGTCAGTAGATGTCGTAGAGGAACCCACAGGGGAAATACCATGGCGATAAAAGTCTACTTTTCAGACTACTTTTCGGTCTCCCCCGAGACACTTAGAGAGTATGGGGCTTTCAACGTATCGCTCATTAACGATCTCCCTCTGTTCATCGATCCCTTCCTCCTCTTCAACAGCGACAAACAAGAATACCAAGGTCTACACGACGCGATCATTGAGTACATTCGTTTTCTCCGGGGGCTATCGCAGGTCGGAACAATCAGCGGCGGTCACGTTAAGCATCTCTTCGCATTCAAGGAAGTGAAGCAAAACTGGCTCGGCTACAGCATGATTGGCAACAGCGGGTCGGGCCTAGGTCAAAAATTTGCCGTTGCCATGAACGACAACTTGGCTACCATTTTCAGCGACTTCGGCGACGAGAAAGTCACGAGGGGAAGTCACCTTGAAAAGCTGTGCCTCATCAAAGAGGGAGTCGGCAAGGATTCAATCAGCGACTTCACCACAAACCTCATCAAGAGCTACCTTTGCGAATACACCCAAGCCTTCGCAGAGAAGCATTTAGCACCCAATCGCATCAAAGAAGTCGATGTTCCGCACGCGACGTTTAACTATGACTTTCGACGCTGGATGCCGAAGCGGTACAAACTTCCATACATCGATGGTGACTACGTACTCCTGACCCCGAGAGACATCCTCACCAAAGACGAGGCATGGATAAATCGCCATGACATCGTGGCCGACTTCGAAGATATCCTCGACGCGGTACCCAACGAAGTGCTTCGCGCACAAATCAATGACTACTTTCTTCGCCAGATACCTGAAGATCCCAAAAAGAAGGATATGAATGAGGCCGCGATTCGGGCCATTCGAGCCTTTCCCCAGATCATCGATCACTACATCCGTTATAAGGAGGACAACGGGGATAAAGCCGTCGCCGTGAGCGAGGAAAAGCTAAAGGAAACCGAATCGCAGTTCATTATCCAAGTCTCAAATCTCATAGAGAACTTGGTGGAAGATGGCAACTTCTACAAGACCCCCTCCGATACCTTCGAAGAGGCAAGCAAGCGCGTGCAATTCCTAAAGCTAGTCATCGAGAAGAACGATGGATACAGAATCTTCTACATCAAGGGCAAGCCCGTGCAGCGCGAGGTTGACCTCCAACTGATGTTCCGTCTTACATGGTTTGCGTCTACTGACGACGTGAACGCCGAGGTAAACAACGGTCGCGGCCCAGTAGATTACAAGATATCTCGTGGCTCGAAGGACAGCACGCTCGTAGAGTTCAAGCTGGCAAGCAACTCAAAACTGAAGCAAAACCTAGCCAAGCAGGTCGAAGTCTACAAGGACGCAAACCAGACGAAGAAGGCCATTAAGGTTGTCCTCCACTTTACGGACGAAGAGCACGTCAAGCTCAAAAAGATCATGAAGGAACTTGACATCAAAGAAGCTGATGACTTTGTCGTTATCGACGCCAGCCGAACCAACAAGCCTTCGGGATCTAACGCGAAGTAAATCCTCTGGATGAAATAAGGATGAGCTTTTGATGGGCATCCGCTACTTGCCCGCCGGACCCGCACTGCCGTAGTCCGAAGTGAGGGTGGTGATTCGGTCCTCCTGAGGGAGTCAGGTCAGGCTTAGGATGACCCCGCGCTCGCACCCGTCAGACGTCCTCTTACGCTGCGCGGTTAGGTAGGCCATGCGACGGAGAAGTCGCATGCGGCGACCGCCGACGAATGCGACCCGCCAACCCGGTAGCTGCTTCGTGAGATAGCGGACGAAATTCTCGCGGCCCACCAGCTTTGCGGAGATGTCAGGCGACAGGACCTCAACTTCGTGCCACCCAAGCGCACGCAGGGCATCCCGGTATTCAGTCAGGAAGCCCGTGACCAGGTAGATGTGATTCGGCTTGGCCGCATAGGTCTGATTAAACGTCTTGCGTATGCCCGCCGGCCGCATGTGGATACTCAGGATCCGCCGTGCGTCGCGCTGCAGGGTGATCACACGTCCGTTGCGTTCGAGCCGAGGCGCAGTGAGTCGCGCCAAAATGCTGCCCACTAGGAACGCGAAGGTGAACCCGCTCTCCAGCTCAGGCACCCACCCGCGAACGGCGTACGGCCAGTGGAACTTCGCGATCACCACCATCGCAATAAGGATCGCGACGCCGACACCCAGCAACGCCATGCGGGAGATACCTCGGCACATGGCCATCCATCGCAGGCGCTTCGCAAACGCCTCGGGGCTCATGCAGCCGGCCCACAGTTCAAGGTAAACAAAGATCACCATGGCGGCTGCGGCAGACACATCGAACCAGACTTGCAGATCGCGCACGAGAAGATGACCTTTCAGAGGGAGGCAGGCCGTCGGCCTTGCCGAATGCGGGTACTTAGCTGAATTCCAACCCGACGACGAGCGACTTAGCAAGTCACACGGTTGTATCTGTCGGGGGGGACTCGCCCTCTTCGCAGTTCACGTCGTGCCCCCGGGAGATAAGCGTGCCTGAAATCGCGAGTCCCATCACCTGTTTGGTTTCGCTCGTGTTCTGACTGCGTACCACCTTGTCGTTCTGAATAAAGAACCACCAGGTCTGGACGCCGGTGTAGGCGCCATAGCTATTCTTGGCATTGATGGTCGCGCAGGTCGACCATCCGTACGATGGCCGGAGCTGCGCCACCACCCATTCTTTTCTGGGCTTCGTCACTCGAACAAAGCGGGCCGACTCTGAATCCTTGAGCGCGGTTTCCGCCCAGGACTTGATGAGCTGCTCATACCCTTCCGGGTAAGGCCCAAAATCCCCGTTCACCAAGTCAGGGACTATCGGTTCATCCCGGGCCCAAGTCGGCGCTGCCATTCCTACCAGTGCCATAGACAAGATCAGCCTCTTCCACTGCAGCATTGGGATCCCCCTCCCTGTGTGCGATAAAGCATAGTAGTACGTCCATGCGCGCCGGTAGGGCTGAGCAGCTATGCCCTGCGATCGGGCTTCCGTTAGAGTTGCCCGAAGACGGGCCATCCGTCAGACGGAGGCGTTATGGCAGGCATCTTCGAAGCTTTCATCAAGGGGCTGCTCAAGGGCGCGGCTGGCAAGCCGAAGAGGCGGGCAAAACACGCCCTTGCAAACGCTGTAGCCAAGGCTATTGCGACGCCGAGGGCGCGGACCAAGCCCAAAGCCACTGCACGGGGGCACGGGGAATACAGCCAGGAAGTGGTGGGAGAGTCGAATTATCAACCCGCCCTCCGGTCTATCCGCGCGAGCTCAGAGAAGCCTTTCCACCGGGCCCGCCTCGTGCCGGAAGACGATAATCCCTACGACGACCAGGCGGTCCGGGTCGACGTTTCGGGGCACACGATTGGTTATCTCCCTCGCGCTGATGCACGGAGGTGGCGAAAGCGGCGGACCCCGACGACGTGCGATGCATTTGTAGCGGATGCCGGCTCGGGCAAGGACCTCGGCGTTTGGCTCAGATTCTAGGGTCTAGTGGACCGTCAAGCTGTGCCGTCTGCCGCCGTGCTACAGCGGGTCAAACCCAAGTGCGTCGAGTTCATCGGCAACCCTGAGCATGCCTGCCCCATAGCCTGGCGAGGGTGTCGTTCCGATCGGGCCAAGAATGACAACAAGGTGAGCGGCAGCGAGCGCTAGGTCGACGTATCCAGCGTCATCGGCCTTGGCTGCAATCAACTGTGCCCGAAACCTTGCCTCGTCGAGATCTAGGGCCAGCGCAGCATCGTTCATGGCAGCCGCTTCTCGAACGAGGACTGCAACATCTAGGATGTAGTTCTCACGGGAGTCCATACCGGGAGTATATCGACGGAGACCTGAAACGGCACATTGCCGCCAGGACACCGGGGGCGTACGGTGGCGAAAGCGGCCCATTCGGGCTCGGTTGACGCCATGTCACGCGTGAAAGACCAAAGCACGGCGAAAGCGCCCATTCGGGTGGCCGAATATGTGCGCATGTCGAGCGAGCACCAGCAGTATTCGACGCTTAATCAGTCGGCCGCCATCGAGCAGTACGCGGCCGAGCACCTCATGGCCGTGGTACGAAGCTACCGGGACGAAGGGCGCAGCGGTCTGCGCCTGGACGGCAGACACGCACTCCAAGAGCTTTTGCGCCATGTCCGTGCAGGCAGCCATGATTTCGAGGCGGTGCTCGTCTTCGATGTAAGTCGGTGGGGGAGGTTCCAAAATGCCGATGAAGCCGCTTACCACGAATTTGTCTGCCACCTAGCCGGCGTGCGCGTCATCTACGTGGCCGAGCCGTTCTCCAACGATGGGTCACCCCTGTCGTCGGTACTAAAGGGTTTGAAACGAGCGATGGCGGCGGAGTACAGCCGAGAGCTGTCCGCGAAGGTGTTTGCCGGCCAGTGTCGACTCATCAGTCTGGGTTACCGCCAGGGCGGAGCGGCGGGTTACGGACTTCGGCGCATGCGGGTAGATGCCCAAGGTCAACATCTAGGCATCTTGGCGCGAGGCCAGCACAAGGCACATTTCACCGACCGTGTAATTCTTGTGCCGGGTCCAGCCTCCGAGGTCGCGATCGTCCATGGAATGTATCGAGACTTTCTTGCCGGCGTCGGGGAGGCAAAAATTGCCAAAGAGCTCAATTTCAGGGGTGTACTCAACGCGGAGGGAAAATTGTGGGGACGCCATCATGTGCACGTGGTGCTGTCGAATGAGAAATATGTTGGCGACAACATCTTTGGCAGGACCACGAGCAAGCTTCGGAAGCGCCGGGATCCCAATCCTGAGAATCAATGGATTCGCCGGAACGCCTCCTTTGAGCCCGTCGTGTCTCCCCGCACGTTTGCCAAGGCAAAGGAGCGATTCCGGCTGAGAGGCAGGCCCTTGACTGATGAAGATGCTCTCCTGCCGCTCAAACGCATCCTTGCTCGGGAAGGCCGCTTGAGCACCTTGCTCATCCAAAACGAACCCGGTGCGCTCTCCATCCCAGCCTTGGTGCGACGGTTCGGTGGATTGCGCCAGATTTACGACCGGTTGGGTTTCGTTGCCGACAAGAACCTGAGCCACGTGGATGTGAGGTATCGCCTGCGGGGCTTGCGGGGCCAACTCATGACGCAGGTGGCGGACCTGCTCATCTCCAACGAAGCAATGGTGGCGAACGAGGACATGCAGTTGCGTGTCGATGACGCCTGGACGGTGTCAGTCACGATCGTGCAGGCATCGTTCTATCGAGGCCGCATCCGCTGGTATGTCCGGCAGCACCCCGTGGACGCTGACGTCGTGGTATTTGCTCGTATGTCGGGAGATGGCAACGCCATCGAGGATTTTGTTGTCGCGCCTCGGGTCATCCTTGGGGCACATCCCAAGGAATTGTCATCAAATGGCTTTCCGGACGTCGTTGCCTACACCTTTCCATCCCTGTCGGTCCTGGCGCAGTTGGCGCACCCCCACGCTCCGCCTCCCACTGTAAACACCAACGACGACACGAATGACCGGTCGGGCGCGATCGCTGGAACCGTGGCAGCATGCCGCCGGCACATGACCTCGGTGCTAAGAGCCACCGAGGCCTTGCGTTCGTTTCCTGGGCAATTGCCGCCGTGCTGGCAACGCTTCCAAGGACACGAGGGCGTCACCACGGCGAGTGAACCAGCACCCTGCGGTGAGCTGGTCTTAGGCATGGTCGCGCTTCGCGGCCAGGTGGCATCCCTTATGGCGCTCGCGCCGCTCGTGGGATGGCTCGCGCGCCACCATCCGGCAGCGCTGGCCGTGTTCCAGGCCGCCGCCGAGCTCGACGGGGTCCATGGAGAACTGTTTCACGGCTGAGACAGGGTTTCCGTCTGACTGAAGTCGGCCTACAGTCGGTAGGTCTGCCGCTGAAGACCATACGGTGCCATGCCCGTGTCTACCCGACCAGCGCCCGGTTCCAGTGTTATGCCGGTCTTTGTCGCCGCCTATATCCGTATGTCGACGGACATGCAGCAGTACTCCCTCGCGAATCAGAAAGCAGCGATTGATGCATATGCGGCCGAGCACGCCATGTCAATTGTCCGCGAGTATCGGGACGAAGGCCGCAGTGGCCTGACGATAGAGCATCGCCCGGGCTTGACTGCCCTCATGGAAGACATCCGATCGGGGCGGACAGCCTTTGAAGCGGTACTGGTGCTCGACGTTACCCGGTGGGGCCGGTTCCAGAACACCGACGAAGGTGCTTTCTATGAGTTCATGTGCTGGCGGGCAGGGGTCCAGGTTTTGTACGTCAGCGAGTCCTTTGAAAACGACCAGAGTCCGTTCTCGCTCGTGTTTAAAGGTATCAAGAGAGCCATGGCTGCCGAGTACAGCCGGGAGCTTTCCGCCAAGGTTTCGGCAGGGCAACGCCGTCTTGCGAGGATGGGATTTCGACAGGGTGCGATTGCAGGCTATGGCTTGCGCCGGCTTCTCGTCAGCGCTGATGGTGAGGCGAAGTTTCTGCTTGCCGATGGTGATCGCAAGAGCCTGGCGTCGGACAGAATCATTCTGGTGCCGGGCCCGCCTGAGGAAGTACGGACGGTTCGCTGGATATTCGAGCAGTACCTTGAGGGAAACGGCTGCAGCGAGATTGCCCGTCAGCTCAATCGGAAGGGCATTCTGACCCATCGGGGAAAATGCTGGGCTTATGCCACGGTGCGGACGATTCTCGACACTGAAAAGTATGCAGGCCACGCCGTTTACTGCAAGTCGAGCAAGAAACTTGCCGGGCGGATAACTCAGAATCCGGAGACGGAATGGGTTCGGAAGAATGACGCCTACGAGCCGCTCGTTTCCACCGAGCTGTTCAACGCAGTTAGGATCCGCCGCGTCTCGATGCGCCAACACGCGACAAATGTCGCATTGCTCGACCGCGTCCGTTGCCTTTACCAAGAACAAGGGCGCCTGACCGCGCCACTGATTGATGCGGACCCTTACCTGCTGTCGAGCCATGTCATGGCCCGCCGATTCGGTGGGCTCACTGCACTGTATCGACTGGTTGGCTTCAAACCGCTAAGGAATTTTCGATATGCCGACATCCGCGAATGGCTCACGTTATGGCGGGAAAGCCTGACTGCTTTTGCAGTCGAACTGCTGGAGGACGCTGGCTCGACCGTTGAGAGGAAGGGTTGGCGGTTGAAGATTGACGGCGCTTGGACAGTGTCATTTGTCGTCGTTCACGGGTCGAGACCTGTCGGCAAGATGCAGCAGTGGTTCAACCACCGGAAAGCCGAAGATACGGACATCGTGGTCTTCGCTCGTTCGGTTTACGGTGAGCCAGGTCCGATGGACTATTTTGTCCTTCCCAAGGTCTTGTTCCCTCAGTTTCCCAATTGCTTCTACACCCGAAACAAACCGATGCTTGAGAGTTGCCGGTACCTGTCCCTAGCCATCCTTCGGGATCTCGCCCGCTTGTCCCGGCTGGAATCGCAGCTGTGTGGGTAAGTCACACAGAGCGGGCATGGATTCGACAGCATGAAGCGCTGCTATTGGCTACTGAGGCGGCCAAGGCGGAGGCCCGTTTCCATGCAGTGACAAGGGCGCTGACTGCTGTCCTTGCGGATACCCGAGCCGCCCCTTTGTTTACCCGACATGGATTGCGCCGGATTGCCCTTGGACGCTCCACGCGTCTTCCGGAGAGTGGGACGGCTGATGGCCTGGCCGTTCTCGAAGGTGTGGTGCTTGCCGCATTGGTCGCGAGGATGCTGTCCGACGGCGACCTGACGCGTTGGCTGTCTTGCCACCATCCAAGTGAACTCGCAGCTTTACACAGGGCTTGCGATTGAGATCGCCACACGCCGTCGTTGCAGCTGCCGGAAAGCTGGGCATCCTGGCCGGCTCAGGCACTGCCGTGACCGCTATCGCTTGATTGCAGAGTGAAAGATGAGCACGCGGCCGCGGTGTAGACGAGTCATTCCCCATTGACCATCGCGTCGTCCGTCGCACTATCGCTCTCATTACCGATAGCAGGGACACACGAAAGATCAGGTGGATGGCGAGCCGCATCACAGGCAAGCTGAGCTCGGCCTCGATCTCAACTTGCTCAACGCGCAACATTCGGCGAGAGCTAGCTAACGGACAAGCTCATGAGGCGCCAACCTTCGCCCCGCGCGCCTCACGCTTCCAGGCCAGGCCTCGTAAAGCTTTATGTGACTATGGTTACAACGACCGTGCTTGCGTTTAGCCCCTTAAGGAACTTCGGGCCATCATTCAAGTCCAGGTTCAGGTCTAGTGACTTCATCACTTCTGGATCGTTGACATCAACGCCGTTCCGCTCCAGAAGAGCTAATACGTCGGCTAGGAATCGAGCCCTGGCCGCAGCATTCGTTTCCAACTCAGCCTTCAGATCTTTCATGGTTGCCATGAGACTCTCCGTGAGTTCTGGTGGTCTGGAGCAGTTCACCCAGAGATGCCTTCGCAAGGTCTTCGCCTAGCAACGAGGCGACAGCAGTCAGGGCACGCGAGGACTTTTCAATTTCGTACTCAGACATGAGCGCGAGGATCTCCGGATATAGATCGCGGTCGCTGAAAATTGCGTTGCAAAGGCTACATGGACCAACTGAGCATGAGGCACTCGGTAACCGATCAAATAGCGCTCGGTTTCTGGATTTGATTAGACGATATAGTTCTCCAAATCCCTGCCTTTTCATGATCCGAAACATCAGGGACCCTTCGACTTTCTCCCATATCTGCTGCAAGGTTTCAATGTGCGCATTGCCAAGTGATATTCCTGGCGTGGCCCGATTGAACGTGGAGCAGCATGGGTAAACCGAGCCGTCGTGCCAAACCACGATGTCGTGGTGAACTCGTCGGTAGCAGCAGAGATCATCCTCGGTCAGCTGAAGCCCATAGAGGCTTTGGGTGATTTCCCATTTCTTTGCCATCCCTACCTTGGCAACGTACTTCGTATGCAAACGAACGCCTTCAAGACCAGATATCTCAGGAAGGAATGCCTCGAGCGAGTGCCCAGAATCGGCGAATGTTCCAACGACGTGGGCTGCGATCTTTAACTCACTTGCTACGTGCGCCGCGGTAAGAATGGAATCCTTCGGCACGAACTTCGCATGGCTTGGATCGTGACTGATATTCAGGCGAATCAAGCCGCACTCTGCAAGCTCACCGAGGAGGTCCCTTGTGTGACCATAGTCGTCAGCCCAGTGACATGCTGTAGCGATCGTGAAGGATAGCCCCAGTGCCTTCAGCTCCTTCGCCAGCGCTATGATCTCCTCCTCGTAGAGCATTGGCTCGCCGCCAGTGAATGCCACGGACGAAAAGACGGGCATATCGCCTGCTTCGCGAATTAACCTCAGAGCCAGATCGAACGGCATCTTCTCACTACGTCGTGGGTTGCATCCGTAGCAGCAAAAATCACACGCAAGCGCGCACCGCAGAGTGTAGTTCAGCACAAGAACGTCTCGCTCCTTGCCCTCCCAGTCGTGAACCTCTGGCGCGCCCCAACTTTTCAGCTCGCTTTCCACGCCACACTCCCTTCGCTTCATGCAATGCTGATAGAGGTCAGATCCAAGGGATACCTCGCTCCATGCCAGGCAACTTACGAGACCTTAAGGTTGCGATAGAAATTCGAGGCATCAACAGGATTAAGGAGTGCGCGGCGCGTGACACTCCGGTTATACGTTCGACCCTGGTGGTTTCCAATCCGCTGTTCGGTCTATGTAGCACGCGCGTTACATCGCTGTCCAAAAGGTGATAGGGACCCTAGCACGCAAGATGAGCGCCCCATCGTCACAATTGCTACGTCCGAACCAAGCTCTGCACGTTCAGATAAGAACTTCGCATATCCGCACGGGACGCTTTCAGCGCTAAGCCAAGGTTCCGCTACTACCCCTTCGTTCCTAAGTATTCGCACTTACATCTTTCGCCATATTGACAGCGCTTGGAACTGGCAGAAGGATGATCAGGCTTAGGTATAAGCAAGACGATCCGCGTCGATGTCTTTCGCCACGCGTTGTCATCTGCTTCTCGATTGAACGTGCGGTACGTGATGCATAATTTATTTGGCTGGATGCGTCTGGCGACGACACTCGGGCGAGGTTGGGGAATGCGTACTCTTTCATTGCTTTTTCTGTCAGCGTGCGCCACCGCGCATGCTGTTGACCTTCAAACACTGAGCCTCTCCCGAGTGACGTCTCCCGGTACTCCGTTGGCTATATCCAAGGATGGGCGCTTCTGGGCAATGACATTGGGTGGCCCGCCCGACAAGCTAAAGGACTGCTTTCTTCTGGACTCCGTCACTGGGCAACTTGAACTCGCGTCACACGGAAGTGGCGGCAACGAGTTAGACGCCAGTTCATATTGCGTAGGGGTTTCCGATAGTGGAGCGTTTGTAGCATACACAAGTCGAGACATGTCCGTTAAGCAGCAGCCTCGCCGGTTATACGTATATGACAGGGTATCCAAAGTCCAACGCCTGATGAGCGGATGCCCGAATGGTGAGAAGGACAATGTCACCGGCATTGAGAGCTATAACGTAGCAATCAACAACGATGCCACACGCGCAGTTGCGCGTTACTCATCGTGGTGCAACGGCAGTACAACTGGTCCATGGGTAATGCAATCGTCCATGGTCGTAAGGGAAGGCATAAAGCTGGAGGTGACGCCACTCTCGACTCCAGATTATATGCGAGCCGGCATCACTATTTCTTCTGACGGCAACTTCGTGAGCTACATGTTTCCAGTGGGCGAAATCACGGACGTCCTGGACGTCATCCTGCTTGACCTGAGAGCCGGGACGCGCCAAGTTATTTCTACGGATCCTGTTGGAAATCCATTAAACGCCAAATCGCGAGGCGCGATCACGGGGGACGGAAAGCAACTTGTGTTTAGCAGTGATTCGGATGCCCTCGTCTCTAGTGATTACAACGACGCATCCGACGTGTTTGTAAAAAACCTTACTAGCGGCGAAGTCGAACTCGTCTCCGTGGGTCGGCGCGGAAAGCCTGGCAACGGGACCTCTTGGGTAGGAGTGAACTTGTTCAACGGTACAGGGCTTAATACCGTATCGACACGAGATGGACGCTACGTTTTCTTTCGAAGCAATGCGACAGACTTAACCTCGATGGAGATTCGTGGTGAGCACTGCTATGTACGGGATCGGTTCACCAGAGTGACAGTAGTTGTCGATAAGAACCCTGGGGGAGTTCCGGGCAATCGCGATTGCACTCCACTATTTATATCCTCCGACCCTGTCCGCATGATCTTTTCGACGGCATCGACCAATCTCATGCCGGGAAACAACTCCGCAGATCAGAAATTTATCGTTGCATACTGACCTGACCGTTCGTTGTTGCGCTCGACGTTAGATGTTCGCTCTGAAGCATGTCTCATTTGCTCCAGGCCGAGAGTTCATAGACTACGGAGCTTGGCCTGCGTTGATCGATTGACTGAGTGAGGCACGATGCCAAGGTTTCACCTGGCTTGCCGGGGGCTTCTCGCTCGAAGTCAATGGCAAGGTCGCGGTCCAAGGGAGCGCGGCCGGCATTACTAATGCGTGGCTGGAGGCAGGCATTGTCCATGGACGCGCCTGCTGGAGTTCCTCGCCTTGGCGAGAAAGACGGTGTGCTGTTCGAAAGAAAGGCCCCGAGGGATACCGACCGGCGACTCTCGGACTTCGACTTGCCACCCGTAACAAGGGCGCAAGCTATCGATGCCTACAAAGGCGACCCCGACGAAGCCGAATAGTCCCTTCTTAGCATCATGGTGTTTGCCAACCGAGGGATCGCGCATATCACCGACCTCATCGATCCAGAGCGGTTCGGGACCCATCACTTGGAGATCGCGAGCCGGGGCATCTACGCGCTCGTCGTGGGATACCTGTACGAGCCACTAAATCGGCCGGAGCCGCCATTTGGATTCCCGAATTCGGAGCGCCGCAAGTAGGTGTCGAGCCGGATAGAATCCGGCTTACCGCGTGTACATTCCGCCGATGATCCCTCTTAGGCATGCGGTCGTTATCGGGACGCTTGAGCTCAACAATGTCGCGACATCCAGCGATAACGTTGGGCAGCATCAAGTCGAGGTCATCGCCCATGGAGATCGCGCGGGCGTCATCTCGGACGACATATGCGTTCCCAATCGCCCAACCGTGCGCTTCGCACCAGGCCTGATCGACCTGTTCGGTCGGGTCGCCGCTGGTGAGTGAGGATCGCAACTCGGCCGCCGCGCGACGCAGCGATTTTCGGGCCGCAGCCGTGCCGTTCTTCCTGACCTTGCGACCTACCTGCGCCGTGTGGCCTCCCGGATTCCCGTCGGGAGGCGACGGGCGTGTCGATCGCTTTTCGCTTCCTGCGGGGGGAGCGAATCAACTATGGGAATTTGCCTGTACCGACTATGGGAATCCGTCCATGAGTGGACGACGGATTCCCATAGTTGCGGCAGCGGTACCGACTATGGGAATCGCTCGGTGACATCTTTGCGAGCCCAATCGCGATTAGATGAGCCTCCGGGCTCTTTCCAGGGTCTCATCAGCTCAACTTCCTATCTAAAATTCTGACCTTCTCCTCGACCCCGAATCCTTTGAAGGACTCAAACTTATCGAACATCGAGGCCAGGAGCATCAGCATGTCTGCCCCGAGATATGTCACGGCGGAAGTAGGGTTATCGCGCCACGTAGATATCACTCCCAAGGCCAGGGTTGCCATACAGCGAGAAACAGCAAAGCTGTTGCACCAATTTGGAAGGATAAGAATTTTTCCGCTCGCTATCTGTCATGTCCGCCCCTTTCATTTGAGATACGCACCATTATCACTAGTCTAATTTTTCCTGAATGCGCTCGTGATCCGCTTAATCTCTACGTAGAGAAAAAGCATGTCGTCGTTTGTGACACGTCTCGAATGCATCGCGCTGACGCGAACTGGTTGAAGCCTCTGTAGGGATTCGCGAATGCTTTCCGAAGTGGTTTTGAATATGGAAACGAAGACTTTCTTCCAGTTGTCCGCCTTACCTATCACCAGCATATAGTCCGTGAAGTCGGCATACTCGATTAGGCGTAGCTGAGGGCAACCCTCCCGCTCCGCTTTTGCTTTCTTGTCGATCCACTTATCGTGGAGTCCATTCGGCAGCTGTCTTCGCGGCCAGTCGTCACCGAATTCTTCAGACATCGCTTGGTCTATGGCTCTTCGGATAAACCGCTCGAAGCGAATCAGATAGCCGCACGCTTCGATAGAGCGAGCTAGGTCATCTTCCTCGTTCCCATCAACTGGGACAGGCTCGCCGAACAATTGGGCGAGAGACTTAGCCTCGAAGCGAAGACCAGCGCTCTCCGCTAGCTCCTCAAAAGCCGCTGGCTCGAATGACGTGAGTGACTGATCTAAACCAATATTTGCATAGAAGCTAGTTCGATCATTCTCCTTTTCAAAGAGTCTCGGCGACCATTCTTGAACGTCGCGCCAGTCGCCAAGCTCAGTTCGCAAGACGGCTTCGGTCCTCGCCCCATAAGCCGAAAAACGGTCAATGATTGAAGCTATGCGATGGACTTCGAGAACACCTTTGATCGACTGGCTCGACTTGATGACATCCAGTGTCGGAATATGCATGCGCTCCATCGACGCACTCACCCGGTCTAGAACGTAATCGCTTAGCTCGCTGCTCTTCAAGAAAGCAGCGTGGTCAGATTGATATGCCTTGAACGCATTCTGCACCTCAGTCACTTGAGGCAACTTGTACTTCTGGTTACTTTCTATGATGTCTTTGAGCGATGTGCGTATCGTGGAGAAAGCGGAGTAGCTCGGCGAATTTGTAAGACCGCTGATTAACGACTTCTGTACGGCTGCGGTTGCCGAGAAGTCTTTGATATCGGAGGTGAGAGCTAGCGCAGCGCCGAAGGGTTCTTTGTTGAAGGAATCGCTCAAGGCAGCCATAGCGTGGAAGTTCGCAAGACTAGACTTAAGCATTAAAGATGCACCCAGGGATTCCTTGTTAAAGGAATCATTCAGTGCGGTCAAGGCAGAGAAGCTCGGAAGGCTTGACTTTAGAGCCAGTGAAGCGCCGATCGAGCTGTCGTTGAGAGTGTCCCTCAGGGCAGTTATGGCGGAGAAGTCCGGGAGGCTCGACTTCAGTGCTAATGACGCACCGATTGAGCTGTTGTTGAACGTGTCCCTCAGTGCAGTTATGGCGGAGAAGTCCGGTAGGCTTGACTTCAGTGCCAACGATGCGCTGATCGAGCTATGGTTGAAGATGTCCTTAAGCGCAGTCATTGGGAAGAGATTCGCGAAACTGGACTTGTGAGCCAGCGATGCGACGAGCGGACTGCTGTCGACGGAACTTTTCAAAGCGCTTATCGCTGACGAGCCCAAAACGCCGGACTTGAGAGCCAGTGACATACCGAGCCCGAGAGTTCCTTTTAGTGGCGCCGCATCAACCAAGTTAGGACTTTGGGAGGGTTCGGATGGCACTTCCGCTAAGCCGTGATCCTCTGCTGGCGCAGCACTAGGTAATGCGACGCTATCTCCTTCAATGTTGGCGTCCACGCTCTTGCCGGAGTTTGGTTTGGTCACGAAATGTCTTCCATAGCGGGCTCAATGCTTTCGTCGTGCATGTTAGAGAACAGCGAAGGAATGCCAAAGGATCAAAATGTATACGAAGTGACCCTGCGCCTGGTTGTCGACACCCACCGAGTTCAGGCAGCAAAATGATCCGGCAACCTCGGGTTATGGTCGGCACTAACTAGCGGGGGGCGACACATGAGGACGGCGAGAAATCGCTGCGGTTGCTTTGCCCCCTCATTCCGACCAATTGATCGCTATCGTGTGTCCATATAGCCGAGCCGGTCCACCGTTGTGTGGAATAGCTCGATCGTTCGTTGCGGATCAAGGGCCGTTGCGGGCTCAATGTCAGTCGCTACGCTTCATCGCGCGCCGACGCCCTGCTCAGGCACTGACCGGTCCCGTCTCAGCCACTGAGCGGCCCAGTCCCTACGATGCCCGCCGTCATTCCGGTTAATATGACCTAGTAGGGATGAGGACGTTTAATTAGTGTTGCGAGTATCTCATCCCACGCTCAGTGTGGCAGCAAATGGTGTTGCACAACCGGAGAAACGAAGGAGGCGCCATGTCCAATAAGCATCTGATTGCGCTCCTGAATTCGCATATTGAGGGCGATGAAGAGCAGTTCCTGTCTATCGTTCTCCAAGCGGCTGCCCAAGAGGCACGCCAAGGGCATGTTGACGAGGCGGAGAAACTTAAGCGCCTGGTGCAAAGGGCACGGGACCAGCATCGGACCAGCCGACCCGCCGGCGGCCAAACGCCGATTCCGCTAGCTCGCCCGCGAGGTGAGCTGCAGGGACTGATCGAGAGCGCGTATCCCAAGGTCACCCTCTCGAGCATGGTGCTTTCTGATGAAGTACGTGACCGATTAGCCAACGCGGTCAATCAGCAAAAGCAGCGAGCCATACTTCGCGACCATGGACAGAAGCCGAACACGCATATGCTTCTGGTCGGTCCCCCGGGCACCGGCAAGACCATGACCGCCACCGCACTAGCTGGCGAGTTGAACCTACCGTTGTTCACGGTTCGACTAGAATCGCTATTCAGCCGATTCTTGGGAGAAACCGCCGGAAAACTTCGGTTGATCTTCGATCAGTTAGCGCAGACGCGCGGCGTCTATCTCTTTGACGAGTTCGACGCGATCGGCGCGCGCCGCGGTGACCAGAATGACGTCGGCGAGATTCGGCGCGTACTTAACTCTGTGCTGGCCTTCATGGAAGAGCCGAACAGCACAGACAGCCTCGTTCTTGCAGCTACGAACCACGTGGAGATATTGGACGAAGCCCTGGCGCGTCGATTCGACGAGGTGATCGGGTACGAACTCCCCGACCGCGCTGCGGCACTTGCTATCATTGAACGTCGGCTAGGTAAGTTACAGCCAACTACACGCCGCTGGTCTTCGATCACGCCCGCGCTCGATGGGCTAAGCCAAGGCGAGCTTGTGCGCGCCGCTGACGCGGTGGTTAAGGATGCCATCCTCGAAGGAGCGCCCAAGGTTTCAGCTACCGCTTTGAAGCAAGCGCTTGAAAATCGCCAGTCGTTGAGGAATAGGTTCCGCCGTCATACACACAACTAGGAGGTACCGGCGTGAAGGGGACATGGTTGTTCGGAATTAGCCTGGCATGACGGAACCCGAAGAATTTGGGGTGCGAGATCGTCAGCACCTTTCAATCAATGCGTTTCGGGAGGGGGCGCAATACGAGTTCCCTAAGCGACAGATGCGGCGCAGGCCGCTTCGCGACGATTACGCCGCTCACGCCAACGCGTTACTTAGCCAGCTAACCCGGGCGTTGGGCAATATCCCCGCACGCGCGGATGACCCCCGCCTTCATGTGGATGGGCTAAAGCCGGGCACAATGGTCGAACTTGCGACGTTACCGCCTGCGGCAGGATCTCGGTCGAAGGCGGTGAAGGTCCCGACGAACCTGGATTTCCAGACCCAGCAGATTTCTGTGCTTCGGACGGATCGCCGAGACGACGGCTCAGAAAGCGCTGTCCTATTCGTGCCCGACGATGCACGCGCATTTCTTCAGCAGCGCATTGTCGCCTACGGTGATGACCCCGGCGGGGCCGCCAGGACCGATCTCGAGCGTTTCGAGGTCATCGAAACAATTGCCGCGGCGCCCGTTGCCTCTCTGTTTGTGGGCCCTCACGATCTCAGCGATACCACCATTGCCTGGTGGGAACTCTGGCTTCCTGGTAGCCCCGACCGCGCGGCGCGCATTGCGGCACTCGCGCGAGACGCCAGCTTGGACGTGCACTCCGACCAACTCGTCTTCCCTGAGACCACCGTTGTCTTTATCCACGCCTCTGTACGAAACATTGCCGCGTTTGCAGAGCGCTTGCCTGGTGCAGTCACCGAGATTCGTCCTGCCACTGGCAGTATTGAACCCTTCCTAAGTCATTCGACGGGGGGCACGGAACCGACCGACTGGGTGGCGGAACTGGTTGAGCGTGTGGTGACGCCGCCCCACGATGCTCCGGTTGTATGCGCGCTAGACACCGGTGTGGCCGGCGCCCACCCTCTCATACAACCAGGTCTCCGAGGCGCATGGGCTTATGACACTGCTTGGGGAACCGACGACAATTATCCCGATGGTGGCCACGGAACAGCGATTGCGGGACTGGCCCTCTACGGCGACCTCGAGTCTCACATGAGCACGACAGGCCCCGTGATCCTCAGCCATGGAGTGGAATCCATGAAGTTGCTTCCGCCTCATGGATTTCCCGCGACAAAACCTCCGAGCTACGGTGTCGTGACCCAAGGCGCTGTGGCACTGGTTGAGGCCGAGCAACCGGGCGTCAAGCGATCCTTTTGCCTCGCCACTTCGGCTAGCGACTTTTCGCCTGCCCGGCCATCCAGCTGGAGCGGCGCACTCGATCAGATTGCAGCAGGCTCCATGCCCGGTGACGTGGTTGAGGACGTCCCTGCTACGCAATCACCAAAACGTCTGCTCCTCGTTGCTACGGGAAATGTCGCCGGAGGCATGTTGGTGGACGTCATGACGTCACGGCCCATCGAAGATCCATCGCAGAGCTGGAACGCCCTGACCATTGGTGGTTTTACGCGCAAAGAGCACATGCCCACCCCGCCCCCGGCTTATCAGCCGGTAGTGCCGGCTAATCATCGCAGCCCATACAGTCGAGGCTCCCAGACACTACCCGACGACTTGACCCCGATTAAACCGGAAGTGCTGTTCGAAGCCGGCAACATGGTGTCAGACAACACTGGCTTCTGCGCATGGCACCCGGCTGTTTCGCTGCTCGCACCAGGCTCGGATGTGACTAACGAGCCCCTCGTTCCGTTCTGGGCGACGAGCGCGGCGGTCGGTGTGGCAGGACACTTTATCGGTCGCCTGCATGCGGCCCATCCCGATCTATGGCCCGAAACTGTGCGAGCATTGACCGTAGATTCCGCAGTATGGCCGCAGCCCATTCGCAAACAATTGATCGGTAGGGGCGCGCACTGGAAAACGGGAACGAAGAGCCAAAAGCAGAAAATTCTCCGTGAAGTCGGCTACGGCGTCCCCGATATTGAGCGAGCGATGTCGTCAGCTCGCAACGATATGAGCATGATCGCTCAGGCAGCGATTCAACCGTTCGCCGTCGGCGCGGATGGCCGCTCCGCCGTGTACAACGAGATGCACTTCTACGATTTACCTTGGCCAAGGCAAGCCTTAGAACAACTGGAGAACGAGGTCGTCACCATGAAGGTGACACTCTCCTACTTTATTGAACCCAACCTCACCGGGAAGGCCGCGACCCGCCCCAGCACCTATCGCTCTTTCGGGCTGCGATTCGCGATGAAGAAGCGTACCGAAACGGATGCCGCTTTTCGGGCACGCGTCAATGCAGCCCAAGAGCGCGATGAATCCGGCAGCGAAGGCGAGTCTGACTTTTGGCTGCTCGGATCCAGGGCCATACAGGCAGGATCCCTTCACTGTGACCTCTGGCGCGGCCATGCGATCGACTTGGCCGGCCACGATGCGATCGCGGTCTACCCAGTCGGCGGCTGGTGGAAGTCCCATATCGGCCAGCAGCGCATGGAAGATGAGGCTCGCTATTCGCTTGTCATTTCAATTTCCGCTTCGGGCCTGGCAATCGATCTGCACGCAGAAGTAGCAAACCTCGTTGCGACGAAGGAGATTGAAATCGGCCTTGGTTGAGTCGTGCGTAACATGCTAGCCGTCCGCATTAGGACCGATCATGGAGACAGTAGCTACGCCGTCTACAGTGAGCGCTTCCGGGGTGATCTCGTCCGGATTCTCATAGATCGTCAATGACGGATTCTGAGGAGGGACCTTGCGCCCTCTTTCCTCCGGTGCAACGCACCTACGCGACGTCGCCTCCGGGGGAGGCGCCCCTCCCCTGTCACCTCGTCCCGGCGCCGGCTCCCAGGTCCTGCCTCCTGCTGCTGGCTAGGTCAACGACCGCTTCGGCCTCCGTCTCAGTCGCGTCGCCCCATGCCGCGCCACCGGCCTCGGCCGTGGCTGCGCCCTCCCTTGACCTCGCTGCACCATCAGCCTGTCGGGTCCTGTTGGTGACATCTGCAGCGTACCAGCCGATCCGCTTCCGCATGGGCATGCATCGACTATGGGAATTTGCCTGTACCGACTATGAGAATCCGTCATATGTATGGTATTCACTCGTAGCTCCCGTCTAAAAGTGGACCAACAAAGCGGTTCGAAAGCCCGGCCCACTACATGTCGATCAGACAACACGACTAGGACACCGGATTCGGCAGGTAATCGCTCGACCTGAACTCCCTGCGCATGCGAGCGGTGGCGAAATCCACGAAGGCGCGAAGTTTCGGCAGTGACTGATGCCGGCTTGGGTAGTAAAGGGAAAAACCGGGAACCTCTTCGCAATACGGTTCGAGCACGGCCTGAAGATCTCCCCTTTCAAGATGCGACATCACCAGCGAACGCGGCAATTGGAAGAGCCCGACGCCTCTCGTTGCCGAGCGAATGCAGGCTTCGATGTCGTTGCTCACGAAAGGCCCCTCAATCCCCACCGTGATGCGCTCGCCATCGACGACGAATTGCCAGTGATCGAGGGCGCGGACGGACTGACGGAGCAGTATGCAAGGGAAGTTCTGCAAATCGTACGGAGACGCCGGTCGGCCATGCTTGCGGAATAACGCCGGGGCGCCAACGACGACGAACCGCTCCGGTGGCGTCAGCCAGACCGCGACCATATCGATCTGGACGAAGTTTCCAAGACGTATTCCCGCGTCGAAACCTTCCTCGACGATGTCTATCGGACGATCCTCACCCACCAGTTCGAGTTCGACGTTCGGATGGGCGTCGAGAAAGTCGGGCAGCAAGCGATTCACCAGCAGCGGCAAGATCGGTCTCGGCATATTGATGCGTAGCCGGCCGGTGATCTCGCCACCCAACCCACTCGCGGCGTCCAATCCTGCCGTGAGCATGTCGACCGCGGGACGTGCGTGGGCAAGCAGGCGTTCGCCCGCTTCGGTCAGCCTGACGCTTCGTGTCGTGCGGAAGAAGAGAGGCGCGCCAATCCGCTCCTCCAGACCGCGTATCGCCTGACTGACCGCGGACGGCGTGACCCCGAGGTGCCGTGCCGCGGCACGGAAGCCACGGCATTCCGCCACGGTCAAGAACATGACAAGCCCGTCCAGATGGGTTCGAGCGATTGTTAAGCTCATCTACACGGCCCGTTCCGAATGTACCTCATATCCGAATGATAGCGCACGAGATACCGTGGGTTATCGAACCAATATCGGAGTACGCACATGTTTTTGGTAATGGGAATCACGGGAAAGGTCGGCGGCGCCACGGCAAGGCATCTGCTGGCGCAGGGCAAGAAAGTACGTGCGCTTGTCCGCGACCGCGCAAAGGCGGCGAACTGGGTTGACCAAGGCGTCGAATTGGTCGATGGCGACTGGAATGACGCGGCCTCCATCGAGCGGGCACTCGAAGGTGTCGAGGGCGCGTTCGTCATGCTGCCTCCCATCTGGACTCCCTCGCTGGACTTCAAGGAAGCCAAGGCCGTCATCGCGAACTATGTCGACGCGCTCACCAGGGCGCCGGTGCCGCGAGTTGTCGCCCTTTCGTCGATGGGCGCGAACGCAACCAGCGGGATGGGGCTGATCACGGCTCTATCGCTTCTGGAACGGGGCTTCAGCGATCTGAAATTGCCGATCGCCTATGTCCGGGCCGGCGAGTTCCTCGAAAACTTCCTTTACGGCTTGCACGTCGCCCAGGGCGGCACGCTGCCCGTCTTCCACCATCCGACGAACAGGAAGTCAGCCATGGTCGCGACCAACGATATCGGCGCCGAAATCGCGACGCTCCTGAGCGGGCCGGCCTGGTCCGGGCATCGGATCGTCGAACTCGGCTCGATGGTGAGCGCGGACGAGGTCGCGGCGCAGTTGGGTGACGTGATGAACATCGCCGTCGAGGCCGTTTCCGTACCGCGGGCCGGCTGGGCAGATACATTCGAGCAGTTCGGCATTCCGAAGGGCCAGTCTGGCCTGGCCGAGACCATGTATGACTTCGTCAACGCCGGGGGAACGGACCTCGGAGTCGAGGGTACGGAGCACGTCCCGGGCGTGACCTCAGCCCGCGATGTCTTCGCTGCGGCCCGGACGGCCACGGCGGCATAGGGCGACGGATACGGCATCGACGCGACTTTCATAGGTTAGGTAAATGTCCAAGATCTCCTGGCGCAACGTCTTACCCCTCGCTCTCGCCGCATTCTTCGTCGTGGGTTCACTCAGCAACCTCCTGGCCCCGGGATCCATCTACGAGGAATACCTGAAATGGGGATACCCACGCTGGTTCCACTTCGTGACCGGGTCGCTGGAACTTGGTGCCGCCATCCTGCTTTTTCGCGAGCGGAGCCGCCTGTGGGGCTCGGCTCTCGGCTGCGCCGTCATGCTTGCCGCCCTCGCGACTGTCATTAGCCACGGCGAATATGGGCACGCCGTGCCGCCACTTGTCGTGGCGACATTGTCACTCGTGGTTGGCTGGACAAGCTGGCGTATGCGGACCGCGACCCCCCCGGTCATCGAGCGCGATCGTTGATCCACGTCGGATCGGTAGAGCGGCGACAATGGACCCATGCGGCGAATGGAAGAAGAACACATGTCGATATCATCCTGCTGATACGGTCCAACCTCATGATCTTCTCAAGCAAATGAGGCCGCTTCCCTTGTTCGCTGGCCTGGCGCTCCTGGCGCTGTCTGCCTTGGCAACGGGAGTCGCGGTCGCGCAGGTCGGATCGGGGCCGACCACCGCACCGGGCCCGCCAGCACTACCCTTCCCGGTGGACAAGCCGTTCCTCGGCACGATCGAATTGGCCGTCGACGCCACCGATACCGATCACCAGGTCTTCTCCGTTCACGAGACGATTCCCGTCCAGGCACCGGGCGATACCGTGTTGCTCTACCCCGAATGGGAAACGGCCAGTCATGCGCCCACCGCCACCGTTGCGGAGTTGGCGGGCCTTGCCGTATTTCTCGATGGGGAGGCGGTGGAGTGGCGGCGCGATACCGTGAACATGCACGCCTTCCACGTCGACGTGCCCAAGGGTGCGAGATCGATCACGCTGGACTTCCAATTCCTTGCTCCGGCCCAGGCCCACCTGTTACGGCCGGACATGGTGATGATTCCCTGGCACCGCGTGCTGCTTTATCCCGCCGGTTGGTACGTGCGGGATATCCCCGTGGTCGCGAAGCTGGCAATGCCCCCTGGACTGACGGCTTTCACGGCATTGGCTTTCCACGCCATCGACGACAGAACGCTTGGCTTCCAACCCGTAACGCTGGAGCAGTTGGTCGACGCGCCCGTCTATGCCGGGCGCTACACGCGCCGGATCATGGTGGGCGGGAGCGCGGCCCAGCCGGTGGCGCTGGACCTTCTGGCGGATGCAAAGGAAGACCTCGCTGTCACTCGACCTGAAGTCGACCGCATCAGGGCACTCGTCGGCCAGGGCATCAAGACCTTCGGCACCGCGCCGTACCGTCACTATGACGCCATCGTCACCCTGAGCGATGTCTTGTCACCCGACGGCGGCGGTGGTGGCGTCGAACATCTCGAAGAAGGAGAAAACAATCTCCCCGCCGCATACTTCACCCATACGGCGGAGCAGCTGAATAACCTCGACCTGATCGCGCACGAGTTCGTCCATGCGTGGAACGGCCGGTGGCGTCAACCGGCTGACTTGTGGTCGCCCACCTTCAACCAACCAGTGGGTGGGTCGCTGCTATGGGTGTATGAAGGGCAAAGCGAATTCTGGGGACGCGTGCTGGCTGCGCGCGCCGGCTTGCGTGATCGACAGCAGACCCTGGACAAGCTCGCCATGGACGCGGCCATTGTCGCCAACCGCACCGGCCGGCGCTGGAAAGACCTGCAAGACAGCACGAATGACGCGATCTTCATGGCAAAGCACCGTATCTCGTTGCCTGACTGGCAGCGCCGCGAGGACTATTACACCGAAGGCGTATTGCTGTGGCTGGACGTGGATGCACGTTTACGCCAACTGAGCCATGAGGAACGAGGCATCGACGACTTCGCGCGCATCTTTTTCGTCAAGGACAGCACGCAATCCACGCGAACGTACACCTACCAGGATGTCTGCGCCGCGCTGGACAAGATTGCGCCGAATGATTGGGCGGCATTCCTCGATCAGCATCTTCACAGCCACAGCGCGGACGAAGCGGTCGCCGGCCTGGCTCGTGCGGGCTGGAAGCTTGTCTATAAAGACACCCCCACTGAAACGTTTCGCCAGGGTGAGGAAGAAGCTGGCGCCATCAATCTCGATTATTCGATCGGCCTGCAAATCAGGCCGGATGGAACGGTTCAGGCGGTTCGGTGGGACAGTCCGGCATTCCGGGCAGGTTTATCCCCTGGCGCACGAGTGCTCGAGATAGGTGGGCAACCCTTTTCGACTGGCCTCCTCTTGGCCGCAGTCGAATCGGCCTCATCGAAATCATTAAGCATCCGTGTCGACATCGGTGGAAACAAGCGCGTCGTCGACCTCGACTATCAAGGGCACCTGCGCTATCCCCATCTCGAGCGCATCACAGGCATACCCGACCGATTGTCCGCGTTGCTCGGCGCTCGATGACGCAAGTGATGGGAACCCTCGGCATCGAGCCGTCGCACAGCGACGATCTTCGCCGCAAGCGCGAGTTGGATGGCGTCGGGCGCGGGATAGATTTCAATGGTGCTATTCGCGACGTTTTGCATGCCGAGCGTATGGTTCCGCATGCGAATGGTGATGTTCTTCTTTCGACCCTGACGCCGGATGGAAATCCGCCAACGGTCGGTCGAATGACTTGATCTTGCCTTCGGCCACCGGCTGCGCGACACCTGGCGCCACGACCGACCTGGTCACCGACATCAACTCGATGGGGGTCTGGTCATGGCAAAGCATCCTGCTTGGCGAAGATGCGCGCCATTTCCGCCGCATTCTCGGTTCCCCAGGTGCACAACGGAACGATCGCCTCGGCCAGGCTACGACCGAGCGGAGTCAGCGCGTAATCCACCCGTGGTGGTACTTCCTTGTAGTCGGTGCGCACCAGCACCTGGTCGGCCTCCAGATCCTTCAATTGCTGGATCAGCACCTTGTCGCTGACGCCCTGGATCAGCCGCTTGAGTTCGCCGTAGCGCTTCGGGCCGTCGCGCAGGAAAAACAGAGCCAGCGGTTTCCACTTCCCCGAGAGGATGCGAAGCGTGGCGTTGAGCCCGCAGCCGGTGTCGCAGATTTCCGAAGGCGTCGTCATTTTGATACTTACCAAAAAGTGCATACTTGTCGTCAGGTTATCAGGCCTGCATCTTTTGTCTCAAGCAAGCAGTTCCCTGCTTCCCCAGACACCCAATGAAGGATGCACCTCATGACCCGACTGAAAGGAAAGACCGCCGTGATCACCGGCGGCGCTACAGGCATCGGCCGCGCCGCGGCAAAGCGCTTCATCGAAGAAGGCGCCTTCGTCTTCATCTTCGGCCGCCGACAGGAAGCACTCGACGCCGCCGTGGCCGATCTCGGGCCCAACGCCCGCGCGGTCATGGGCTCGGTCTCCGACCTTGCCGATCTCGACCGACTCTACGCGGCGGTGAAGGCCGAGCGCGGAACCCTCGACATCGTCGTCGCCAATGCCGGGGCGGGGAGCCAGCTTCCGCTGGGCAAGATCACCGCCGAGCACATCGATGAAACCTTCGACACCAACGTGAAGGGCACGATCTTCACGGTCCAGAAGGCGCTGCCGCTGATGGGCGAAGGTGGTTCGATCATCCTGACCGGATCGAGTGCCGGCACCACGGGCGCGCCGGGCATGAGCGCCTACAGTGCGAGCAAGGCGGCCGTGCGCAACCTCGCGCGGACCTGGGCGGAAGACCTCAAGGGCACCGGCATACGGGTCAACGTGCTGTCGCCCGGAGCGACGGCGACCGACCTCGCGAAGGAAGCGCTGGGCGAGGAGGGCCAGAAGGTCTTCGCCTCGATGACTCCGCTCCAACGCATGGCCGATCCAGCGGAGATCGGCGCGGTGGCCGCGTTTCTCGCGTCATCGGACAGCAGCTTCATGACCGCCAGCGAGGTCGCCGTCGACGGCGGCTTGGCGCAACTCTGACGCGCGACGTCCGGCCGGACACTCCGCTCGACATCTGGAGTCCGCCGGGCGTGCTGAACCAAGGGAAACCATATGAGCTACGCAATTATCGGCTTCGGCAAGATCGGCCAGGCTCTTGCCAAGGCGTTTGCCCGTAACGGCATCCACGTATCCGTTGCAACCACGCGCGATCCCAAAAGCTTCGCGGCCGATGCGGCCGCGATCGGGCCGACGATCATCCCCAAGAAGCTGTCGGAAGCGGTCGAGGCGGACATTGTCTTCTTGGCCGTTCGTTTCGAGGCGCACCAGGATGTCGCAAAAGCGCTGCCCAACTGGCAGGGGAAGACCATCGTCGATGTGACCAATGCCTACGGCGTGCCACCCGAGGAACTCCGAGGACAGCCTTCTTCCAAGTTCGTCGCTCGGGCTTTCACTGGTGGAAGACTGGTCAAGGGCTTCAATCATTTGGGCGCCGCCGTCCTAGCCCAAGGTCCGGCCGTACATGGCGGGAGAAGAGTCGTGTTCCTGGCGAGCGACGATGACGGTGCAGCAGCCGAGATCGCTGCGCTGGCGGAAAACCTCGGTTTCTCGCCGATCAAACTTGGTGGGCTTTCGAAAGGTGGCCTGCTTGTGCAGGCGCGCGGAAATAGCTGGGGTCAACTGATCTTCAAGGACTTGGTCAAGTTCGACTGATGAGTCGTGATCGCCGGCTCGATGTGATCCTGTCACCAAAGCGCGCCATCGGCATGACACATTGGTTCGGATAGCCGAATGCTATCCGGTTCAAGACTTACCTTCGGCGATTTATGTGAGAGAAGTTGACCACAATGCCGGTAAGCGCCGTCGAAAAACCAACGACTAACACCGAGATGCCCAGATTCATGAATCCACAGATCGCAATAGCAAACGCGATGAACCCCACAGCCACTCCAATCATGGTGATACGAAAGCCGATGTACTGAGGCTCATGCAAGATGCTCGTCCAGTCGATTTTTTTCACCGTTAACCTCACTTGCACATTGCCTTCGGGTCAGACTTGTTGTCCCTGGCGCAATAAACCCCTGTGTCGAGCAGACGGTTCTCGAAAGCGGGCATGTTAGCGACAGCGCGAATCTCTATCGATAGCTTGCCGCGACGCAGGACTCCCGGCGCTCTGCGTCCCCGACTCGGCATCGTAGGACGTAGCCAAGAAGTTCTTCACCCGTCGGCTCAGGAAGAGATAGGCGCTCAAGGCTGCAATTTGCAAAGCCGCAGAGAGAACATCATAGAAATAGTCGTCGCGAGAGTAGCTCACGCCGTTGATTCGCTCGATAAGATAGCCTGCAACGTAGAATCCCGCGACACCTGATATGTAGGCCGGTCGCCCAGGCCGCCGAGCTTTAAGTAGCAAGATTCCTGCGCTGAAGAAAAGGCACGCGGCTACGGCGAATACTAGTCCGCTGCCATTGGCCCACCAGTCCCCTGCTCCAATCTTCTTCTGACCGACAACGGCACCGCCTGGAACGACCGTCGCCGCTACAAGCACTACTGACATCAACGCAAGTAGTGTCAGTATCCTTAGAAGCAAAGGCATTCTTCTAAAATTAGCGACAAGGTCATTCATGTCCAGCGGTCTACAACCTCAATGCCGGCCGACCATCCAATCCCACGCCGCTCATCGCATGAACGACTCCAACTATCAGCGGCGACCCACACGAGACATATGAACTACGAAGTCCGACTGAGTCAGCGACTGCGTGCGTATTTGCGCATCCGAATAACTGGCTTGATAAGCACATACCAAACGAAGACAACCGCCATAATCGAATTCAATAAGCAAAGCGCAAAAATGTTGCCACCCAAAAAAGAATCCGTCACAACGGCAGAATCGATACCTATGTATCTCATCCCCCAAACTATCAGACCCAAGGGAAAGGACAGAATGGCTCCCGCTACCTCATTGAAAAAACCAACGCATTGCGCTTGTACACCACAACTCAGTCTACTGACGACGATTGCGAAAGTCAGACCGAAATGAATGAGCACACCAATCAGGAGAAATGCAAAAACTTTCATTCTTCACACAGCCGAAACCATTGATGTCGAAGCACGCCGCACATGAGCGATTCCACCTATCGGCGGCGACCCACATGAGACATATGAATCACAAAGCCCGTCAATGCTATCGAGAAACCCACCGCGAACACTGACGCGCCAAGCCACACAAACCCACACAGTCCGATGAGGAAAGCAATTGCGCCGACTGCTACGCCTGTCATCCCCATGCGAAAGCCCAGGAATCGACGCTCATTTCTAATCGCTAGCCAATCGATATTCTTCATGCGCAATCTCACTTACGGCCTGGTTCAAGCGTGAATTTCAATCTTCACGACTGCCCCCTACTGAGGTTCACTGAATTTCGGAGGCACGCTCAAGCTTGAAGGCATCAAGGGATTGCTTGTCAGGAATCAAATCTCGCCTCCGTTGCATCGGGTCCTTCATACGTCGGATGTCATACCAGACCTCATCATCCTCCGTTTCTGGACCGAGGTTCATGAGATCTGTAATTCCCACGAACTCAAAGTAAACACGTCCTCCGCCATCGTTGAGATAACTGTAGCTAGCACGCTTTCCTCTGCGCTGTGCCGCTGCATAGACCGTTGCGGCGTCTCGCCCGAGAAACAGGACGATGCGTTCCTCGACGTTTCGGAATCCGCCAGGCGCGTCATCTTCATACCGAAACTGAAACAAGAGCTTCGCGGCAAACCTTAGTTCAGGCGAATGGCGCACAGCGATCAATCCTTTTGGTCCACCCATATTCATCGGCATTCACATTGCACACGATACACATGTCAAGAGATGTCCGTTTACACGATCGTGCAGCGGCGTCGCCTACTTATGCAGGAACGCGGAATACATGCTGCAACAGCAGAGCCGTCCAAATCCCGGACAAACACTAGCACCTAATCGGTTTGAGGCTTCATCAAAGGACCAATCCATCCGTGATGTTCCTCTTTGATGCCCGGACCAGCAGTAAGAACCTTTATCACGTAGACGACAAAGTCGCGGATCAGCTCTTTATCGTCTGAGTAGTCCCACTTCTCAAATATCATCCAGTCGCGTTCGTTAAAACTTGCAACCGGCTTCGTCTGCGTACACGTAGAGCTCGAATAACAACTCTCGTTGGACGATCTTAGCGTACTCATAAGCTTCATGCCTTCCATGCACCAACTCAAGCTCGGCGGTCTTCAACCTACGCGAAGCGACCTCCTTGTTGAGAGCATCAATGCATCTCTCAGGAAAGCTGATCATCACCATTTTTCTGCGATCGCAGAAGTCCGAGTGGGTGTTATGACTATTGGCTTCCACCCATTGTCCTGATGCACAGAACACTCGATCACCACCCTTCCTACCGCAGTCGACACACAGAAACCTACCATTGCTATTCGTTAGTCATAGCGGAAAACGCTATAGATGAAAACGATCAGCACCACGATTGGAATCGAAAACAGAAAAACCGACCGAACACTCCAAGACCCATCGCCTTCTTCTGGCTTCGGAATGATCGGGAGCTTCCCGCACTTGTCCATCTTGTACCGCTTCACCAACTGCCTCCAAGCACATCTCCTCAGGTACCGATCGGCGGATTTAATCTGGGGCCGACTGCTGCTGAGACTCATCGGACGCGTTGTCTTGTCCACGTTTCACCACATTTCCATTGCTGTCTAGCCACTCCCACGAGCCATGATTTTTTCCTGCCTCGTAGCTTCCTACATAAATTACATGCCCACGTTCTGCCGCAAAGAAGCTCCCGTTTCGCAGTCCATCCGGTCCTTCACATGTTTCGAAACACCATGTGACCCCCACGCCTCATAGACAACCTTGCCGGGAGAGCAGCAAAAGAAGCCCTGCTGGCCATCAAGTGCAATTTTGTCATCCTGCGAGTTCGTTCATCCGACAACAAGCAAAAATCCAGTTGCAGCAACCGAGATCAGAGTTTTCATTTCAATGGATCACTCAAATAGGAGTTCGGGATAGTCATGGCCGCGTGCGGGAACCAAGAAACCACCCAATGAAGACTCTTAGTCTCGAGAGTTGATCCCGTCAGTGCGACAAGGGAATCGGGATGTCGGGGAGGAACGCTCTGATGGATGTTCGCGATCGTGCGATCAATGCAAAGCCATCCCCATCAAAGATTGGAACTACAGCAACGACAGGGTGGACGAGCACTCCTCCGTCGTCGAAAAGCCATGCCACAGAGTAGCCACCGATCATGCGTGTCAAGGCGCGTCGAATGATCTCAGGGTCGGCGCACCTGGGATCAAACATTACATAAACATTGTCGGAGAACGTAACCACATTCTCACCATAACGGTCCTGTAACGATGCAACCTCGCTCGGAAGGGCGTAGGCATGGGGAACAAGAAACCTCAAGCAGTCACTTTTTTCGATCGCCATACCTAGGCTTGCGGCAAGCGCGCTGCCCACGGCCATGGCTCCCTCCATAAGCGTAACCCGACCGTCAAGCGACGGCACAGCGGGGGATTCCGGTATTCCACGGGAAATATCTTCGTTGACGGGGCGACTTATTGCTTCATGGACCAAAAGCTCGACTGATGACTGGAACTCTTCCGTAATCGATAACGGGTGTCCGAACGGACGGCGTTCGATATCCTCCATCACGGCACTGATGATAGAACGCTGTTGACTGGGTGTGGGGAGCAAGGTTCTGAGCATATGGGATAGGCGCTATCGGGCTTCGGATGTGTGCTTTGTCCATGCTTCACCACAGTTCCATTGCTGTCTAGCCACCTCACGAGCCATGATTCTTTCCTGCTCGTAGCTTCCTTTATAAATCACACGCCCGCGTTTTGCTGCAAAGAAGCTCCCGTTTCGCAGCCCATCCGATCCTTCACATGTTTTCGAAAGACCATGTGATCATATAAATTAATTCCTTTCGTATCGCCAAAATGGCCTAACGCAGATATCTCATGCTCACGTATAGAGAGGCCGGCCACAGCAGCACGTAAGGAAGCCACATTTGCCAAAGCGCCTCGGCACGCTCCATGTCCCACGCAATGGACGCCATCATATACAGCACGACCATCGCGATAAGCACGATGGCATTTGCCGCAAAAAAAACCTTCAGTATTCTCAGAAATTTCATTTGTCGTCGCATGCGCAGTTAATAATTGAGCTTTGAACCAAGGTAGCAGAACCCGCCATTCCGCCAGCGCCTAATTCAAGTCCTCGCTCGGCTGAGCAAGATGGTTCGGACCAGGCTCCTGCGTTCTCCGGCCGAGTTAAGTATCTACCGTTGCCACCCAGTTGGGTCATGCTGCAGCTGAATCCGCGACCCAGCGCTCCGCCGACGCTCCAAGTGCTGAACCACCCGGCAAGCACACCCGGATCGACGTACGAAAGTCGATCATCAAACGATACGTCAGAGCTCGTAACCCCGACTGGCAACGTACCCTTTATATTCAGACCGACTGCTGGGCCCACTACACGGACCAGAGCATGACCCTTCGTCCCCCCGATACAGTCTGACGCGAGGTCGTATAGCAATACGCCTGCTCCCACTCCTGCGGATGCGTTAGCATTGAACGCCTTGCCGTGCCATGTAACCAGGCCGCTTGGATCGGACGACGTCAGTGGCGATCCGGCTGCGTAAAGGTAGGTTGAAGTACCACCGTCGAGCCCCAGCGGATCGCTCTGTGTATACCGACCCGTCGCAGGCTCGTAATTTCTGTTGACATTGTAATTCAGCCCGCTTTCGGCATCGAAGTACTGACCGGGAAAACGAAGATTCAACGTGTAACCCGCCAGAGACGCCGGCAACATCTCGCCAAACGGATTTCCCTGAAACGCCAACGTCCAGATCGCCACGCCTTTTGCATCGCTGACTACACGGGGCGTACCTAGTGCATCCGCGTGGATATATCCGAAAGTCGCAATTCCGCCGGCGATGTCGACCGTTGCAATAGGCAAGTTGTCCAGCCAGACAATATTCCGGTTCGTGGCCCCATACTCGGCCAATAGCTGACTATTTTCGTCATAGACGAACCGCGTGGTACTAGCGGCAGGCGTTGTTACCGTCTTGGACACTCGCTGTCCGAGCGCATTGTAGACGTACGTGCCTACCGTAGCGCCATTGCGCTGGACCGCCGTCATGCGATTGCGGCCGTTGTAACCGTAGCCGAGTGCCTCGCCGGCGATCGTGCTTCCGGTCGTGTTTCCATTGGCATCGTAGGTACGGGAATCGGTTCCTACGCTCGTGAGCCAATGGGTGCCTGTCTGATAGCCGTAAGCGCCGGTGGCTTGTCCTGGCGCCGCCTTGCTCAGTCGATCGCCGGTCCTGTTGTACGTATAGGCCTCGATCGCCGTGCCACCCGCGTCATTCACCGAGGTCAGGCGGTAGAGCGGATCATAAGTGTAGGTTTCCGTTGCCGGAATGGCGCCAGGGGTGGCACCGAGCGACACGAGGTTGCCCATGACGTCGCGTGCGAAGTGCAGATCGAGCGCCGGGCTGGAGACGTCGGTGACCGCAAAGTTCGCATCGTAAGTTCGCGTGACGGTCTGCCCGCTCCCCAGGCGGTAACTTGCCACCGGTCCGAATGGCAGATAGGTGACGCTACTGACCACGGTCTGGCCCACCCCAGGGGCCGTGAAGAGTATCGATACCGTGCGACCCCGGTAGTCCCGCGAATAGGTCACCTTGCCACCATTTGGATACGTCACGGTGTCCAGCCGATCCGCGCGGGTATAGGTGTAACTGGTCGTGTCGGTCTGTGTTCCAAGCGTCTGGCTCTTCCGGGTAACGTTCCCGCGCCGGTCGTAGCAATAGGTCGTTGTCATGGCCGATTCCACGATGCGGGTGAGCCGGCCGATCGGGAAGGAGCCCGCGCATCCGGTCGTACTGTCCGGCTCGTCGTAACGCCACGACACGTTGTCGGCGGTCGTCGGGTAAGTCGCCGAGGTACGACGGTTCAATGCGTCGTAGGTGTAGCTGACGGTCGTGCCACGGGCATCCGTGCTGGCCGTGGCGTTGCCAGCCTCGTCGAAACCTGCCGACGATTGCCCCGTATCCGGACTTACCTGGTTCACGACATCGCCAAAGGCGTTGCGAACGTACGTGGTCGCCAGGCCCTCGGGGTCGCTGATGCCCTCGATGTGATCGAGCGCATCGTATTGCGTCACGGTCTGCGTGTTTTGAGTAGCAGTCGTCTTCCCGCTGGCATCCTGAATCGCCACGATCAGTCGATCCAGGCCGTCGTACGTTGCCTTCGTCTGTACGCCTAGGCCGTCAACGTTTTGTACGAGATGGCCATTGCCGTCGTATGCGGCGGGGGCGCTGGCATCCATGATCACGTTGTTCAGGCCGTCGACGAGTCGGGTCAGGCGTCCCAAGGTGTTGTATGTTCGCGTTACACCCTTGACCACAACACCGGACGGATTGAGCACCTGCTCTTGCACGCGATTGCCCGCCGCGTCGAGAACATAGTGAATACGGTTTCCCGCGGTGTCCTTGATGTCCGTCAGGCGATGGGCGCTGTCGTAGATGAAATTCGTGACGACACCGCTTGGATCGGTGATGCTCTCGACGTTGCCGTACGTCGTGTAGGCAATTTTCGTCAAGACATCGCCCGATGCATCCGAACCATCGGCATTGGCCCGTACGGTCCGATTTTGTAGCCAGCCGCGCGAGGTGTACGTGAGGTCGGTGATGACACCATTGGCATCGATGGTGCGAGTCGGACGGCCGGCGCCGTCGTACTTCGCAATGCGGGTGACGTGGCCCAATGCATCGGTGACGGACTTCAGGTCGCCGTGTCGCCACTGAGCGGTATCGTCCATGTAGTACTGGTACGTCGTGGTCTGCACCACGTCCTTGCGCGGTCCGGTGATACTCAGCAGAAGACCGGCTAGTGGACACTGTGTTGTGTCGACCACAGCGCAATAGGTGTAGCTCCAGCGACGTACGCCAGCAGGGACATCTCCGGTCGGCGAGCAGACATAGGTCGAAGCGCCAGGTTCTGCGAGATCCGCTTGGCAACGTGCAAGCAATAACCCTTTCGCATCGTAGACCTGGCTCGTGGCCATGAGCGCCGTTCCTGCACCGTCGAGCACACGCGTCACCAATGGCAAGCGAAGACTCGTGTCCCATGAGGTCTGCGTGCGCCGCTCCTCGGGCAGGCCCACTGCTTCCCTGGTCGACTCCAGTAATCCAAAGGCGTCGTATGTGGTCTGCGTTGAAACGCCGTTGAAGTCCACCATGCTCGCCGGGAAGCCGCGCGCATCATACGTGCGAGACTGCCAGGGCTGACCGCAGTCGGGGGTGCAAGGACCGTCGAGCGAACCCACCCTCATCAGGCCGTCGATAGAGACGGGCGCGATGCGAACGGTATTGCCTAGCGGGTAGGTGATCGCCGAGGTGCCATCGGCTTGGTAGGTAATTCGCGTGGTCCCGACATTGCCGATGAACGCCGATGAGGTCGCCCGTCCGAGGTCGTCGTAGGTGATGCTCTCGTAGCGCACGCCGCGCTCGTCGGTGATGCCGGTCAGGGCATTCGGCAGCGGTCTTGCACCAACAAAGCCGCTCTCGTTGTAAGTGTACTTTCGCGTTTCGTCGTTGGCGTAGACGACCTGGCTAAGATTCGACGATGCATAGCCATAGCTGTAGGACAGCCGCTTACCGTCGGGCAGCTTCACCACGCTTAGCCGGGCGGAGCTGTCATAGGTGAAGACGAGTTGACGGCCCTTTGAGTCGGTTACCGTCGACAGCAGACCGATCGCCGGCGAGGGCGTGGTCGTGTAACTCAGCGTGATTCCCTGACCATCCTGGCCAACCACCGACATCAGGTGGCCAGCCAGATCGTAGTTTTCCGTCTGTCGTGTACCGCCGACAAACAGGGCGTACCCCACGAGCGCGCCTTGCGCATTACGGAGGTCCGTGAGGACGTCCGTCGGCGTGTCGGTAACCCATGAACCGGTGCCGCTGTCGCGCGTATAGGTTGCCTGCTTACCGTCGGGGCGCAATGAAATGACGGTGTTAGCGGGAGCCACCGAAATGTTCAGCGAGCGATCGAAGACGTGCCGCCACCGGAAGCCCATGGCTGCCGGTGCCGTCGCGCCGTTGCTGTTATAGAAGCGCCGAAAGGTGAGCCAAGGGCCGCCGTCGAAGTCGTCTTCCTGAAGATGGAAATTACCCGTGGAGGCATCGATCGGGTCGCCCACCACGTTTGCACCCATGACCTCGGCGCAGGACGAGCCGTTGGCATTGCCACTGGCGGTGCCGCCGCTCCCGCTACCGGACTTGGTCGAGCCGAGGCCGCCATCGCACCTCGCTCCGCTGCCTAGGTTCTTGGTTGCCTGCCCACCATAACGTGTGATGTCCACCGTGCCGCTGGAACAGCCAGCATGGGGCGAAGTCCACGTACCTTGCAGCCGGGTGCCTTCCGCTGTCTCGGACAGGGCGAGAGACATCGACGTCTCACATCCTGTATTCGCACTTCCACCTTGCGCAAGGATGGTGCCGTCGGCGGTGGTTAGCGTGTTTCCCGAAACACTGCCGGCCACCGACCACAGGTACCAGCCATTGGCATTCGACAGCGGCGTCGTACGGCGCGTGCCAGTTACATTTCCGGTCGCGTCCTGTGTGAGTTCGAATTCCTGAGCCCAATCTGCGGCGGTGGAATCATTTACGGCATGCAGGTTGCCGTGCCAAGTGCCGGTTACGTCAACGGTGGCGGCAATGCCGCTTGGTGCGGCTGCCGGGACAGTCATTGCCCGCGCCGGGAGCTGTCGCCCTGACGACGGCGAGGCATCCTGGCCACGTATCTCCGGGGAAATCGTCGCGCCAGCGACGAAAAGCACCAGAACAGCATACCGCCATGCGATACCGACCAAACCCATCCCTGCGGCGGGCCAATTCGCCCTCCGTCCCTGAGTGTCCCGAACGTCCATCGCGTTTCCCTGCCGTGTTTGTCTAAGCGCGTGGAAAGCTCGATGCGCGCTGCACGCAAGACTACGTATTCAGGAAGTAGCGAGATATAGGAGAGGTCCTACACGACGCTGCTAGTTATATGCAGTTTCGGCAATGAGCCATCAAGCGTGTAACCGGTCACCGCGGCACTGGCTACGCCGCCATCTGCCGGTTCCGCGCCAGGTAGCGAAGCCCGATCGAAAGCGCCATCTCGTACCCGGCGGCGGGATTGCCCGGCGTGGTGACACTCACCAGGGACGGATGAGCCGGGGAGATCGTCGCCAGGTCGCCGGCGCGACTATCGGCGTGGATCTCGATCAACGGCACGCTCAACGCGTCGAGCGCACGGCGTAGCGGAGCCACCTGTCCCTCGGGTATCGCGTCCGCGTCGACGTCCAGAAGGACCAGGTCCACCGAAGCAGCCTCCTGGCCGGCCAGGCAATCGGTCACCTGCTCGATGTCGGCGCATGCCCGCCAAACCAGGTCTTCCCCTTGCGCTTGCGCGCGGTCCCATAAACCCATCAACGCGTCATCGGCGACCGCCTCCGCTTCTTGGGGATGAACCGGAGCGACAAGCAACAGAATCGACATCGGAGAACTCGGCAGTGGAAACGGGACTAGTATCTGCCTGCCCGCCGTAAATTCTCCCGGTCGAGCGGAGCGACGAACCGTAAAAATCGCGTCAAGTTACATCCAAGTGACTAACCCGCCTTGGACAGATTCTTGAACGCCATCCCCAGCGTATGCAGCGCACTGCGCGACCGACTGTCATGCAACGCCGAATACAGCACCACCTCATGCGTGGGTAGCGGCGGCAATGAAAGCGCTTGGCCGATATCGATGGTGCCGGACGGTGCGGCACGCCTCGGCAATACGGCGACCGCCAAGCCGATCGTGGCCGCGGCCCCCACCACGGCAGCACCCTTGCCGATGAACACTTCCGTCCAGGCGATGCCGGCACTATCCAGCGCACGGACCGCTGCCGCGCGGATGCTGCATGTTTCGCCCTGGGTCGACAACGGGAGCGGTTGACCTGGGCGCGGTTGCCAGTGCAGAGCGGCTATCCACGCGAATGATTCCGCAAACAGCACTTCACCATGGCGACGGCGATCTCCCGGCTGCAACACCAGCGCGGCATCCAGCACGCCATCGTCGTAGGCCTTGAGTACTTCGTTCGAGCCGGCTACGCGCAACTCGATCACCAGATGGGGATCGTGCTCGTTCATCCAGAGCAACAAGCCAGGCAATTCGCTGCCCACCAACTGATGGCTGACGCCGATGACAAGTCGCCGCTGCTTCACGTCAAACGACGCGATGGCGCGTTCGTGCGCACCGACCAACTCACGAGCGGCCTCCATGAACGCGGCTCCCTCGGCGGACAACCTCACCTGGCGCGGCGTTCGCTCCAGCAGTCGTCGACCCAGCTGGTCTTCCAGCCGGCGCAACTTCAGGCTGATCGCCGACTGCGTGCTGTTCAGTGCATCGGCGGCGCGGGTGAAGCTCTGCAACTCAGCGGTCAGGACGAAGGCTTTGACGGCATCGAGGTCGAGGGCTTTCATGGCTTATCCATTTCATTTCTAAATGACTGGAACGCGAATTCATATATGTTCTAAATGAATGGTAGCGCACTAAACTGCGCCGCACATCGGCAGGAAATCCCGTCATGAACACCTCGAAGACGCTTCTATTCGCCCTTCTGGCCCTGCTCCCGATCCGTACAGTCACGGCCTCGGAGCCCGGCAAGACGAACGCGGTCGGCCCCATCGAAGGCACCTGGACACTCGCCTTCGCCGACGTTCAACATCCGGATGGAACCCGTACACATGACTACGGCGATGCCCCGAAGGGCATGCTGCAGATCGATCGCGCCGGTCACTATTCGCTGTTTATCTTCAACAGCTCCCGGCCCAGGTTTGCCGCCAACGACAAGAACGCGGGGACACCGGATGAATTCCGATCGGCCACACTGGGAACGAGTTCTCACTTTGGAACGGTCGACGCCGATCCCGTGAAGCGAACGCTCACGTTCCACATCGAGGGGGCGACGTATCCGAACTGGGAGGGGACGACCCAGGTGCGCAGCTATGAACTGAGCGGCGACATGCTGAGCTACAAGGTTCCGCCGCGGCCCAACGGCGATATTCCACTGACCGGATGGAAGAGAATTTCCCACTGATCCAGGCAAAGGACACCCGCTCGCGTGAGCGTCCCGCGAGCGGAATCCACCCAGAACGTCCTACCCACCTCCTCGCGGGTAGTTGACAACCGCACGTTCCTGCACCAGCATGGATTTCCCATTCGGACTTCTAAACGCCCAGACATCTGGTCGTACTCCGGAGTAGAACCGCCATGATCATGCAGCCCACGACCAACACGCGCCATCCGATCGTCTCCACGATCGGTGCGTGTTGCTGTTGTCCTGCCTGATCCCTCCGGCGCACCTGCGCCCCTCCGCCTGACGGGCGGATAGAAACACCTCCCCCCATCCCCCTGCGCCACGCGCGGCTCCCTGCCGCGTGTCGTACCGCTGCCCGCACCATCCAGGAATCCGTTCATGAGGCATGCCCTACCCGCGCGCTTGTCGCTGTCCGTCCTTTTCGCCGCCAGCCTGTATGGCCCCGTCACCCGCGCCGAGGACACCGATAAGGCCGAGGACGCCACCAAATTGCAGACAGTGGTCGTCACCGGCACCCGCTCCGTCAATCGCAGCCAAAGCAGTTCGTTGTCACCGATCGACGTGGTCACGTCGCAGGACTTGCAATCATTCGGCGACACCCAGCTAGGCGCCGTGCTATCGCGGCTCACCCCTTCGCTCAACTTCCCGCGTGCCCCGGGCAACGACGGCTCGGGTATCGTGCGCCCGGCCGCGCTGCGCGGCCTGTCGCCCGACGAGACACTCGTCCTGGTCAACGGCAAGCGCTGGCACACCAGCGCGCTGCTCAACTTGCAGGGGGCGCTCGGCCGCGGCTCCGCGCCCGCCGACCTCAACTCGATCCCGATCTCGGCCATCGACCACATCGAGGTGCTGCGCGACGGTGCCTCGGCCCAGTACGGCTCGGACGCGATCGCGGGCGTGATCAACATCGTACTCAAGGGAGCCGCCGGTGCCGGGACCAATGAAGCGAGCATCACGGCGGGACGCTACAGCGCGGGTGACGGCAAGCAATGGCAGGGCGAAGCCAGCCTCGGCGTTCCGCTCGGCGGGGACAAGGGCTGGGCACGCCTGAGCCTCGTCCAGGGCCATGCGGACGCGACCAACCGCGGCGGACGCGACTACCGCGATCCGTCGTCGCCCGTTTACGGCCAGCGGACGCAGCGCATCGGCGAGCCGGACATCAGCAACCACCAGGCCCTGCTCAACGTCCAGTACGCGCTGGCCTCGAACGTGGACTTCTACGCCTTCGCCAGCACCAGCAGCCGCGAGGGCACGTCGCCCGCCCTGTTCCGCACGTACGACAGCGCGCGTAACGTGCCATCGATCTACCCGGACGGCTACCTTCCCCTCAACGACGTGCGCTCGATCGACAGCGCCGTGGTCGCCGGCGTGCGCGGCACCACCGCGAGCGGTTGGCGCTGGGACATCAGCGGCAACTACGGACGCGATCGGGTCAGCATCGATCCCACGCATACGCTCAACGTCGACCTCGGCGCGGCGAGCCCTACCCGTTTCAACGCCGGGCGCCTGATCGCCACGCAGAAGGCGTTCGATGTCGACGTGGCCCGCGATCTCGACGTGGGTTGGCTGACCAACCCGTTGACCCTCGCTTTCGGCATCGAGTACCTGCACCAGCAGTACGAGATCGAAGCCGGCGATCCGTCGTCGTATTTCGGCACGGGGTCGCAGGGCTTTCCCGGGTTCACGCCAGGGGACGCGGGGCGCCACAGCCGTCACGACGTCGCCGAGTACATCAGCCTGGAAAACCAGATCACCGACAAATTGAGCGGTTCGCTGGCGATCCGTCACGAGGATTACAGCGATTTCGGCAATACCACATCGGGCACGTTGTCTGCGCGTTACGACTTCACCGACAGCTTCGCGCTGCGTGGCACGGCGGCGACGGGCTTCCGCGCACCGTCGCTGCCGCAGCAGTACTACACGACCACGTCGACCAATGTCATCGGCGGCGTGCCGACGCAGATCCGCAATTTCGCGGTGAGCGATCCGGTCGCCCGCGCGCTTGGCGCGGAACCGCTCAAGCCCGAGAAATCACATAACTACACCCTCGGCGCCGTATACGCGCCCGGCGCCTGGACGCTGTCGCTCGACCTGTACCAGATCACGATCGGCAATCGCATCGTTCCCTCGGAGAACCTGGTCGGCGAGGACGTGCAGGCGTACCTGCAAAGCCAGGGTTTCGCCAACATCCAGGGCGGCAGTTACTTCACCAATGCCCTGAAGACGCGCACGCGCGGCGTCGATCTCAGCGGCGGCTACCGCCTCGATTTCGGAGACGCTGGCAAACTCCAGCTCACGGCCGCCTACAACCGCAACCACACGTCGATCCTCTCGGTGGCACCCAACCCCGCGACGCTTGCCGAGAGCGGGCTGGAACTGGTGCGTGTGGGGCACATCGCGCAGGGCTACATCACCAACGGTGCGCCGCGCGACAAGATCGCCTTCGGTGCCGACTACGGCATTCGCGACTGGAGCGTGCATGCGGCGCTGACACGCTACGGCCAGTTCACGGTCAACCAGGACCCGGTCGGCAACCCCGGTTTCGACCAGGTCTTTCCCGCACGGTGGTTGCTCGACCTGTCCACCAGCTATGCGGTCCACGGCTGGACCTTCACGGCAGGCGTCGACAACCTCACCAATGTCTACCCGCAGAAGTACAAGACCGGAAGCGACGGGGCCGTCGGCGGCACCTGGCCTTATCCCGATTACTCGCCGTTCGGCTACAGCGGACGGTATCTCTACACGCGCGTCGCCTACCGCTGGTGAACGCGCTTTTCCCACGACCATCCAGGGGCTACAACGTGCCTTCCACGCTACCGATTCGCCGCCGTCTGCTGGCCGCGACACTTCTTTCCGCGTTCGGCACACAAGCCACCTTCGCCCAGTCGACCACCGGCGCCATCTCGGGCCAGATCGGCGATGCGCAGGGCGCCACCGTCGTCGTACAAGGCGGCAACGGCCTGACCCGCGAAGTCACGGTCGATGCCAAGGGGCGCTACAGCGCAAGCCAGCTTCCGCTCGGCACCTATACCGTCACCCTCCGGCGCAACGGCGTCGACGTTGATAGCCGCAAGGACGTGGGGCTCAGGGTGGGCGCGTCGACCGACGTCTCCTTCGTCGCCAGCGCGGCCAATCTCGAAGGTGTCAGTGTCAGCGCCTCGCGCCTGCCCGATATCGACGTGACATCGGTGGACTCCCGCTCGGTGATCACCGCCGACCAGCTGGCCAAGTTGCCACTCACACGCAACGCGGATGAAATCGCCCGGCTCGCCCCGGGCGTCGTGTCGAACAGTGGTGGATTCAAGGGCCCGACCGGGTCGTCGCTGAACAGTTTCGGCGGCTCGGCGGCCAGCGAGAACGCTTACTACATCAACGGCTACAACGTGACCGACCCACAGCGCGGCATGGGTGGTATCTCCCTGCCCTACGGTGCCGTCGACCAGCAGGAAGTCTATACGGGCGGTTACAGCGCGCAGTACGGGCGCTCCGATGGCGGCGTCATCAACCAGGTCGGCAAACGCGGCAGCAACGAGTGGCACTTCGGTGGGCAGGTGCTCTGGGAGCCCGCCTTCGCGCGCGCCGGGTCGGCCAATACGTATTACACCAACGGCCTGCCCGCCTCGCCCGTCGCGGGCGACCTCTACCAGCCCAATCGCGAGGATCGCAGCTGGGTGACCACGGTGAGCAGTTACGTCGGCGGTCCACTGATCGAGGACAAGCTGTTCTTCTTCCTGGCTGGCGAGTTCGAGCGGCAGGAAGGTTCGACACACAACAACGTGGACGACACGAGTCCGGACGTGCAGTACCGGTATGGCTCGCCGCGCTGGTACGGCAAGCTGGACTGGAACATCGCGGACAACCATATCCTCGAAGTCACCAGCGCCTCCAGTAAACGCGAGACACAGGGCACGATCTACGATTACGACTACAACGCCCTGCGTCGCGGTGAGCGGATCGGTTCGGATGACGACACCAAGACCGGCGGCGACGTGTGGTCGGCCAAGTACACCGGCTACATCACGGACAACCTGACCGTGTCGGCGCTGTACGGCAAGATGAAGCTGGACCAATACGACCAGCCGGGCTCGTACAACGGTGACCTGACCTACGTCAACGGACTCACCAACCAGAATCCCGCACTCAACGGTGGTTCGCCACTCGGCAACAACCAGACGGTGCAGACGTTGACCAATCCGGGCCGCAGCACGCGCAGCACCAACACGCGTTTCGACGTGACCTACGTGCTAGGCGACCACACGATCAGCGCCGGCATCGACAACCAGGTCACGCGCGCGCTCGACCAGGGCTCACAGGCCTCGGGCGATGGCTATTACTGGACCTACGGCAAGGCCGACCCGAATACGCCGATCTCCACGGGGCTGGGTGTCCCCGCCACCGGCGGCATCGTCAACGGCGAGCAGGGCTACTACGTGGTCCGGCATGTGGTCAGTTCGCTGGCCAGCGTGCGCGCGAGCCAGAAGGCCCAGTACATCGAGGATAAATGGCAGGTTGGCGATCGCTGGCTGCTCTCGCTGGGCCTGCGCAACGACCAGTTCGAGAACTACAACCGTGACGGCGATGCCTATGTCACGCAGCATCGGCCACAGTGGGCGCCTCGCCTCGGTTTCAGCTGGGACGTGAACGGTGACGCCAGCTTCAAGGTCTATGGCAACGCCGGACGCTACTATCTCGGCCTGCCGCTCAATCCCGGCCTCAACGCCGCCGGCGCGTCGCTCAGCACGTCGCAGTACTTCACCTATGGCGGCATCGACGCGCAAGGCTTGCCGACGGGCCTCACGGCTTTTTCGCAGCCGGTCTCGTCGAACAACTATTACGGCGTACTGCCCGATCCGCGCACGGTCACGGCAAGCAACCTCAAGTCGGAATACCAGGATGAGTTCATCCTCGGCTTCACCAAGACGTTGGGCCAGGATTGGGTCTACGGGGCGAAGGCTACCCAGCGCATCCTGCGCAGCGCGATCGACGACTACTGCGACACCGACCGGATCATCGCCAAGGCGGCGGCGCTCGGTTACGACGTGACCACGACCAACAGCTGCTATCTGTTCAACCCGGGCCGGGCGAACACGTTCAACGTGATCGATACCTCCGGCAACCTGGTCGCCGTGCCGCTGAGCAACAGCGAGCTGGGCTTTCAAAGCCTGAAGCGCCGCTACTACTCGCTGGAAGGATTCCTGGAACACCCGTTCGACGGCCGCTGGTACGGCAAGGTCGACTATGTGTTCTCGCGCAGCTACGGCAACACCGAAGGCCAGCTCCGTTCGGACCTCCAGCAGACCGCGGCCTCGACCAGCGAGGATTGGGACAACAGCTACATCATGGAGAACACCAATGGCCCGACCAACAACGACCACACCCATCAGCTGAAACTGTTCGGTTACTACCAGCTGACGCCGGAATGGCTGGTCTCGGCCAACCTCAGCCTGACCTCCGGTTCGCCGAAGATCTGCCTGGGCTACTACGGCCCCGATTTCTCGGACCCTGGCAAGTACGGTGGCTCGTACCACTACTGCGACGGCGTCGCGTCGCCGCCGGGCAAGCAGGGCCGGCTGCCCTGGATCCGCCAGCTCGACCTGGGCACGACATATCGCCCGGCCTTCGCCGCCGGCAAGCTGTCCTTCACCGCCAGCGTCTTCAACGTGTTCAACGAACAGCGTCCGTTGAACCGGTACCCCTATTCGCAAACGGATCCCGGTGTGCCCGATCCGCAGTACGGGCAGGCGGTGGTTCGCCAGGTGCCGCGTTACGTGCGGCTTGGGGTGAGTTACGACTACTGAGTGTGGCAAGTACGAAGCCGGACAACTACTGTCCGGCTTCGTACGCTTGGAAAACCCGCACCCCCGCTGGAATGCGGGTTCGGGCGTTGGCGACCGTGCAGTGAGATTGGCATGGACATCGCCAAACCCTCAGCCCTCTGTTTCGCCAGGGAGCCTCACGCCCGCTTCACCCCCCGAAAGTCACCGCTCGCCACATAGGCAATGCGCTTCCCGAAGGGCGCGGATAAACTCGGCCTATGAACCAGGGACCTAGCGCGGCTACGACGAGTGTCCGCACCGGAACGATTGCTCCTGCCAAGATACTGGCGGCGTTGTGGACGGGGTTCTGGTTATTGATGATTTGCGCATCCCTCCAGGACGCACTCCGCAACCCGCTGATCCGCTGGTGGGAGCCAGTGCTCTGGGAAGGAAGTTCCGGACTGATTGCGACGGGGTGGATGTTGGTCGCGGTCCGCTTTCGGGGGGCCCATGCGCTGTACCTGGACAGGCCCATGGCCTGGTTTGGCCGCTACCTGCGATGGTTGCCCGTGGTGGTTATCACGTTCATTGCAGCCGTATACGCGCTACGCCACGGGATATACGCCATCCTGGGCCACCACTACGAACATCCTGGCTGGCCTTTCATCTTTGCCTACGAGACCGTCAAGCTCACGCTGTTTGCCGGGCTGTGGCTCGGCATCCTGTTCGGAATGGATTCCTATGGTCAATGGCAGGTTCAACGTCACCGTTTGCTGAAAACTCAGGCGGCACTGGCCGAAGCACGGCTGGCACAACTTCAGGGGCAGTTGCGGCCACATTTCCTGTTCAACGCGCTTAATACCGTTTCAGCCCTGATGCATACCGACGTGCCGCGCGCAGACCGTCTGGTCGCCGCGCTCGGCGACTTGCTTCGCATCAGTCTCCGGACAAGCGAGCACGAGATGACGCCACTCGCCGAAGAACTTCGCACGCTGGAGCTGTATACGACCGTCATGCGGGAGCGATTTCGGGATCGTGTGGCGCTTAGCTGGGAGGTCGATAGGAATCTGCTTCAGGCCCCCGTTCCCGCGCTGTTGCTGCAACCACTCATCGAGAACGTTTTCAAACACGGTGTCGAGCGCACGGTAACGCCCGTATGCATCGTCATCCGTGTCCGACGCGTGCTTGAGTCACTGGAGATCGCTGTGAGCAACTCCGGCCTCTCCATGGCGCACGGCATCCGCGATGGTGTCGGCCTACGCAGCTGCCGCGAACGGCTCGGCATCATCTACGGTGGCACGGCATCCCTGGAGGTGCGGAATGAAACCGATGGCGTCGTCGCGAACATCTCGATACCCCTGACAGGGACCACTCCATGATCCGTGCCGTGATAGCCGATGACGAAGCACCGGCCCTGGAGAAGCTAGATCACTGGCTAACGGAACAGCCCGATTTCATCGTTGTGGGATCGGCCGCCGACGGGTTATCTGCCGCGCACCACATCGAGAAAAACCGTCCGGACGTTGTCTTTCTCGATGTACATATGCCGACCTTGTCCGGCCTCGAAGTCGCAGCGCAGCTCGAGCCATCCTGCGCGCCGCTGATTGTATTCGTGACAGCGTTCGATGAGCACGCAGTGAAAGCTTTCGAGTTCAATGCAATCGACTACCTGCTAAAACCATACGACCGGGATCGCCTCGCACGCACCTTGGGACGCGTCCGTGAGCGATTGAGTTCGCACGAGCCCGGTGCGACCGCGGTCGCGATCGGACGCGCAAGGACAGCGCATCGTAGACGCCTGATCGTGCCGGATGGAGAACAATTGCGATTGATCGATATCGCATCTGTCGAATGGCTGGAAGCCGACGATAATTATGTGCACGTACATACGACAACACACCGCTACATGCTGCGCAGGACGCTTCAGGATCTTTTGAACCAGCTGGGCGAAGATCATTTCATCCGCATCCACAGGTCGACGGCTGTGAATATCGAATCGATCGGTTCACTCACGCCACTCTTCAAGGGCGATCACGAACTCCATCTTCGCAACGGGCGGATTCTTCGCCTCAGCCGGAGATATCGCGACGCACTGTTCGCACGTCTCGACCGCTAGCATCCGACCCACCCCGCACACGCCTCCACTCGCCACATAGTCGCCGCGCTTCGGGTGACGATGCAGGAGACTCACTCCCAGCATAGAGCCGAGAGCGGGTTTGATAATGCTTGCAGATGAGATACAGGAGCGCTACGACTTCCTGGATTGGCTACGTGTCATTGCCATCTTCGTGCTGTTCTTTTTTCATACTGGAATGATTTTCGTTGGATGGGGATGGCATATCGTCAACAACCAGACCCTGCCTATACTCCAGTGGCCCATGGATATCGCGCATCGCCTTCGGATGCCATTGCTGTTCGTTATCGCTGGTGCCGGTATGTGGTTCGCACTGAGGCGACGCAGCAAGGGTCAATTTCTACGTGAACGAACGAAGAAGCTCCTGCTGCCCCTGATCGTAGGCATGTTCTTGGTCGTGCCGCCACAAATATATTTTGAACGCCTTCTCCGTGGCCAGTGGAGTGGCGGGTATGCAAGTTTCTATATGGATCGCGTGCTGGAGTTCCGCCCATATCCTTCCGGCGACTTCAGCTGGCATCACCTGTGGTTTGTTCTATATCTTTACGCGTACATTCTATTGCTACTTCCCATCGTGTTCTGGTGGAAGCGTTCTTCTGCACGCATGGCGCCGGGCGCATGGATTTTCTTGCTGGGGATCCCCCTCGGCATCAATGAAATGTTTCTCAAGCCCCTATACCCGGAAACGCATAACCTTGTCAGCGATTGGTACACTTTCAATCATTACTTACTTCTGACGACTTATGGATACTTCCTCGCTTCCACGCCGGGAGTGTGGGGATGGCTGTCTGACTTTCGCAGGTGGTCCCTGATCATGGGAATCGGCGTGTTCGTCCTGTTGATTACCCTGCTCGGCACGGGCGTCGCCCGCCATGACTCCATCGTCGATAGCATGGGAGCAAATATATTTACCTGGTTGTGGGTAATGGTGTTCCTTGGATACGGCTATCGATACTTGTCATTTGCAAATCCCCTGCTTATATGGGCCAGGGAAGCAAGTTATCCCATTTACATAATGCATCAGACGGTGATCGTCGCCGTCGGCTACTACGTAGTCCGGTGTCCATGGACGCCTTGGATGAAGTACTTCGTCATCCTGTTCAGCAGTCTAGGACTGTGCCTCGTCATCTACGAAGGATGCATCCGCAGGTTCGGGATAACACGCGTGGCATTTGGAATGACGGCCCATTGCCCCTCGCAAGTCCGGACGTATCGCCGCTCACCCACTATTCCGGAGCCGGACTGAAGAAAATCTCCCGCACCTCGACCTGCCCCCGAGTGGCGGCGGCGCCCTTGCGCGCCCATGCCAACGCCTCATCCATATCGGCGCATTCCAGTATCCAGAAACCGCCGATATGCTCCTTGGTTTCAAGATACGGGCCATCGGTGACGAAGACGTCGCCGCTGGCTTGCGTGCGCAGCGACTTGGCGGCGCCGAGCCCACAGGCGAATTTCCTGACGCCAGCGTCGATCATTTCCTTGTTCAGCGCGTGGATGTCACGGCCGACGGATTCATCCATCTGGGACGGATCGAAATCGTCGGGGAGGTAACCAGCAACCAGATACTGCGGCATCGTCTTCTCCTTGAGTGGCTTTCAGTCGGGCCAATGCCCGCCTTACTGATACGTCGAACGAAGGGTACGAAATTCGACAGCCTCTCCCCGAATAACGCCTGGCCTGCTTAAGCAGGCAACAGGCCGGCCTGACGATAACTCTCGATCAACGTGTCGAACAACGAGATGTCCGAACGGCTTCTCGCCATCAGTTGCGCACCGGCAACCGCGGCGAAGATGGCGCGCGCGCGCGCTTCGCTTTCTTCTGCCGTGACCACGCCGGCCGCTTTCAACATCTTGCCGATCCAGGCCACATTCACATCGGCGAAGGTCTGGACTTCCTTCTTCACCGGCGCCGGAAGATCGTCGTATTCGGCGGACATGAAACTCCCCAGGCAGAGCCGGTTCTCGTTTTCGAGAGACCGCCGGAAAATCTGCGGATACTTGCGCAGGGCGTCCCGGGGTTCTGGCGTTTCTTGGGACATCGCCTCCAGGTCGGCCGCCGTGTCTTCCCAATAGCGCTTCGCCACCGCCGCGCCGAGTTCGGCCTTGCTCGGGAAGTGGTGATAGATGCTGGCCGCCTTGATCCCGACCTCCCCGGCCAGATCGCGAATGTTCAAGCCGCCGTACCCGTGCGCCTGGGCGCTGCGCCGCGCGGCGGAAAGAATGGCTTCGTTCGTACTCATGCCCGGCTCCGGTGGGTACCGCGGCAAATATCCTACCATGTGTTAGTTAGGCCTTGACGGGCGCCGTAGATGGCGCTCATGATTTACCTACCAAATGTTAGGTAGTCTCGATATGAACAACGATATCGTCTTTTCCGACGCGACGAAGCTGGCGGAACTGGTCCGCACCAAGGAAATCTCCCCGGTCGAAATCATGCAGGCGCACCTCGGCCGGATCGCCACCGTCGACCCCAGGATCAATGCGATCGTCACGGTGGCGGATGGCGCCCTCGATGCCGCCAAGGCCGCCGAGCAAGCCGTCATGTCGGGCGACGCGCTAGGCCCGTTGCACGGTGTCCCCTTCACGGTGAAGGACTCGATCGACACGGCGGGCGTCCTCACCCAGCGTGGCTCCCCGATCTTCCAAGGCCGCGTGCCCGACACCGATGCCACGAGCGTCGCGCGCATGAAAGCGGCCGGTGGCATCCTGCTGGCGAAGACCAACCTCCCCGAATTTTCATATTGGATCGAGAGCGACAACCTGCTCTCCGGCCGTTCGAACAACCCCTGGGACCTGACACGTACACCGGGTGGATCGAGTGGCGGTGAATCGGCGGCGATCGCCGCGGGCATGTCGCCGATCGGACTCGGCACCGACCTCGCGATCTCCGTGCGTGGCCCCGCGGCGCAAACCGGCATCACGTCGATGAAGGCCACCCACGGTCGCGTACCGATGACCGGCATCTGGCCACGTGCACCACGTCGCTTCTGGCATGTGGGACCGATGGCACGTTCAGTGCGCGACATCGCCCTCGCCTTCTCCCTGCTCGCTGGACCCGATGGCCAGGATGCTTTCGCGACCGGCACCACTCCCTTCGATGCAGGCATCGGCCGCCAGCCCTATCGACAGCTGCGCGTGGGCTGGATGGTCGGACCGGGATTCGGACCGGTCGATCCCGAGGTGGTGGCCACCGTGAAGGCGGCGGCCGATGCCTTGAAGCAATGGGGGGTGTTCGTCGAGCAGGTAGGCATTCCCGCGCTCGAACGCGATTTCGCGCTCGACGTATTCAATCGGCTGCATGTCATGGAGATGAAACCCGCCTTCCGGCAAGCCACGACGGGGCGCCGTCCCGACGAACTCTACAAGATGGCGAAAACCATGCTCTCGCTGTCCGACACGTCGATGGACGACTTCATCGACGCCGAACAGGCCGTGGAACGGTTGCGCGATGGTTACGCCGATTACTTCTCGCGCTACGACGCCCTGATCACCCACGTGTTGCCGATCCCCGCCCACAAGCATGGCGTCGAGGAGTTCACCATCGATGGGCAGACCGTCGATGCCACCTACCTCCAGGGCGCGACCGTGCCACTGAACCTCACGGGTTTGCCGGGTCTGGCGATGCGGTTCGGCACGAGCAAGGAGGGCCTTCCGATCAGCGTGCAGATCGTCGGCAAATGGCAAGCCGAATCGACCATCCTGCATGTCGCTTCGTTGCTCGAAGCCGTCAGCCCCGTGCGGGGTCTGCGTCCGGTGCTTTGACATCCGGCCCACCGGGCCCCTATTGCTTGCACGGCTTGTCGAACCATCGATGCGGGCATACGATCGAGCGGTTTCCAGGGAGAGCGTCATGCTCAAGAACCTCATTCCGAAGATCTTCTACGACCGCCTGCGCGATGGCCTCGAATTCTTCGTGGACGGTCTCGGTTTTGAAGTGCTTTATCAGGATGCGTCCATGGCCGTCGTCGCCCGTGACGGCGCGAAGGCCTATCTCGTCGAGAGTCCCGAGTACGCAGCGAAGGATCGGCCCGAGTTGGGCGTCGATACGGATGACGTCGATGCCTTGTTCCGTGAGATGTCCACAAGGGCACCCCATCTCCTGCATCCGAATTCGAACCGTGTCGCGTCGAAGCCATGGGGTTCCCGCGAGTTCGCGATGCTGGACAAGACGACCGTGTGCGTGAACTTTCGCGAATGGCCCGATACCGGCAGCAATTCTTAAGCGCGGGGCGGCGTCGTGGAATGCGGCTCAGCCTGCGTGGCCTAGTGCTTGAGCAGCGGGGTAACGCGCAAGTCCTTGAACGTGACGCTACCGTCCGGCTGCGGCACTAATTCGGTGGCCCGAATCGCGCAGAACAGGATCTTGTTGTTGCCGGGTTTGGTGATCACGACAGGTATGGTTTCGTAGTCCTTGCCGGCCTCGACATGGAACGTGCCACTGACGCTGCAAATGGACTGCATGTCATAGCTCGGTGTTTTCTGCACGACCAGATCCACACCGACGCGCACCGTAACGTCCTGGTCTCCCACGACGTAGTACTCGTTACGGCCCTTCTTGCCAGACGGGCCCGCCGGCATGCCCAGATTGCCGATGTCTCCCGGATAGAATCCACTACGCGTATACAAGGTTCCCTTCCGGCCGTCGGGCTGCCTGACGTCGACCTGCATCTGATCGGACCAGCCAGCGAGGCGAAGCCGGGCGCGAGGGCCGTCCTTGGGTTGCTGCGCGGTGCTCATCACGGTGGTGCAACCACCAAGCAATGCAACGGAGACGGCTAAGGCGATGGTTCTGAACATGGGTCCTTCCAATAGTTATCGATGAGAGTCGCTGGTCTGCACCTGAAACGGCCCAGACATGGCTCCAGCATCGGTATCGGCGGCGTTCAGGCTAACTTTAACGACCATCCGTTGGAGATCCGGCTGTTTCATCAAAGAAAGCTTGATGAAAATCGAGGGAGAGTAGGCTGCCGAAAGCCACCATCCCGGGCACTGAAGAACCTCATGCAAAAGCTGATTCTCTTTCTTGCGTTGTTGCTCCTCGCGCCGCTGGCGGGCGCCGCCGACTCGCCCAAGGACGTGCAGGCTCTTATCTCTCGCGGTGATTACGCGGGGGCCGAAACGATGCTTCGCGACGCCATCGCGGAACATCCGCAAAGCGCGAAGGCCCATTACGTGCTGGCCGAGGTGCTGGCTCACGAAGGCAACATCGGCGAGGCGAAGGCCGAGGCGTCCAAGGCCGCGACGCTCGATCCGGGTACACACTTCACCGATCCCGCGAAATTCCAGGCTTTCCAGCGGAAGCTGAACGAGGCGCTGGCTCCTGCGGCCAACGTTCGGACCACGGCGGCTCCTGCGCGCTACGGCGAGGCCGGACAGTCGTCCGGCCGTGAAGACGGCGGATCGTCGAACCTCCTCCGGATCCTGGCGATCGGAGCCGGTATCGCGCTGATCGCGTTCCTCTGGATGCGTCGGAAGCGCGCAGCGGATGGCCCGTCCATCGGCTACCCCGCCGCGCCGCCCCCCGGCGGAACGGCTCCTTATGGCGGCTATCCGGGTAACGGCCCCTATGCCCCGCCGCCGCCTCCGCAAGGACATTCGGGCGTGGGCACGGCGGTAGCGGCAGGACTCGGCGGCGTGGCCGCTGGCATGTTGCTCGACGAAGCGCTTCGCTCCCACGGCGGTGGCCAGGTGTTGCCGGACACAGGCTCCGCCGTTCGCGACGATCGCGATCCTTCGGCACAGGCCTATGACGATCTTCGTAGCGATCCGATCGACATGGGCAACGACGATAGTTCGTGGGACGACAGTTCGTCGGGTGATAGCGGGTCTTCCGACGATGACTCCTGGTAATTCGCAAAGCTGAACGTTGGCAGCTACGGCCGCCTACCCCAGTTCATCCTGCCGCAAGGAAATCCAAGGCAGACTCGCGCTGGCAGTATCCCGGCCTCGTGCCTCGTACGGAGATAGACCCATGCGCAACTCCACCCTGCTGCTGGCCGCTTCGCTCGGCCTCGTCCTTGCCTCGCACGCCGTCGCTTCCGACCGTCCCGATCCGGGCAAGCTGACCACCCGCTGCCTCGATGCCGCCGCGGACAAATTCGACGTGAAGAACGATTACATCCAGTTGCAGCCGATCCAGGCCGCAGACGCCGGTTACACCATCGCCGGTACCGCCGACGCCGGCATGGATGGCAAGAAGAACTTCACCTGCCAGTTCGACAAGAAGGGCAAGCTGGCCAACCTCGTTCCCGAGGGCAAGTAAACAAAAGGATGGGCCGCGCGCAGGGCACGGCCCATCCCATTTCCTCACGGCCTGAAAGTACGCTGTGGACGATGCTTACGCGGCAAATCCACCATCGATCAAGAGGCCCGCGCCCGTGATGTTGGCTGCCTCGGGCCCCACCAGGTAGGCGACAAGACTGGCGACCTCGTCAGCACGACCATAGCGGCCAACCGCAAGCATGGGGATAAGGCCTGCGGCCATCGGACCATCCGCCGGATTCATGTCGGTATCGATGGGTCCCGGCTGCACCACGTTCACGGTGATCCCCTTCGGTCCGAGATCGCGCGCAAGGCCCTGTGTCAGGCCTTGCAGCGCCGACTTGCTCATCGCGTAAACGGCCCCGCCGGCGAACGGCATGCGCTCCGCATTGGTGCTGCCGATGTGGATGATGCGGCCGCCCTTGCCCATGACGCGGGCGGCGGCACGACTGGCGATGACGGCCGCGCGAATATTCACCGCGATCGTGCGGTCGATGTCTTCCGTCGTGAACTCCTCGATCGGGGCGATGGCGAGGACACCCGCGTTGTTCACCAGGATGTCGAAGCCACCGAAGGACTCCTTCGTCTTGTTCACCGCATCCTCGATCGCCGCATCGTTCGCGCTATCCGCCTGGATGGCGATGGCGCGTCCGCCGGCCTTGGTGATGTCGTCGACGACGGCATGGGCGGCGGAAGCGCCTTGCACATAAGTGATCGCGACGGAGGCACCGCCGGCGGCCAGCCGACGCGCTATCGCAGCACCGATGCCACGTGAACCGCCGAGCACGAGGGCGCTCTTGCCTTGGATGGAATTGAGGTCGTTCATGGTGAGGCTCCGGTTAGGTGGTGTTCGATTCCCGAGCAAATCTAGGCCCCTGGGGCCTCAACCACTAGCGACCTGGTGGTAGTTTCATTCGATCCATCTGGTTTAGAGTCGCGCCATGGACACCCTCAACGGCATTGCTTGCTTCGTACGCAGCGCGGAACTGGGCAATTTTGCCGCCGCCGCACGGATACTCGGGCTCACGCCCGCCGCCGTGGGCAAGAATGTGGCACGCCTGGAAGCCGAATTGGGGGTTCGCCTTTTCCAGCGAACCACACGGCGGCTCTCACTCACCGAAGCGGGCGAGGCATTCCGGCTGGAAGTCCAGGGCAGCCTGGACCAGCTCCACGGCGCCATGGCCAATGCGCGGGCGCGCACCACCGGTCCTGCCGGATCGCTGAGGGTCGCGCTTCCGTATGCGTTCGGCAGGGAATACATCGTGCCGATGCTTGCCTCGTTCCTGGAAGCGTTTCCCGCCGTGAGGCCTGACTGGCGTTTCGACAACCGCCCAGTCGATCTCATCGCCGAAGGCTTCGACGTCGCCATCGGTGGAGGCTTCGACATGCGGCCGGGCGTCGTCGCGCGTGCGCTCGCACCGGCTCACCGCATCCTGGTGGCATCACCGGAATTCCTCGCGAACGGACCCGCGATCGCCACGCCTGCGGATCTCGCGGGCCGCGAAGGCATCCTCATTCGTTCACCGCAAACCGGCCGCGTGAGGGATTGGGTGCTATCCGACCGACACGGTGCGGAAGCGGCCGTGGAGTTGGATCGCCGCATCCTGTTCGACGATCCCGACGCGGCCGGTCACGCCGCCGCACTCGGCATGGGCATCGCGCTGCTTGCGGTGCAATCCGCCCTGCCCTGGATGGAGCGCGAGCGGATCGTGCGCGTCTTGCCGGACTGGTGGGTCGAAGGTGGCCACCTGTCGCTTTACTATCCGGCGCAACGCCTGCTGCCGCAGAAGACCAGGCTGTTCATCGATCACATCGTGGAATGCTTTCGCGAACAGGACTTGCCGGCACGGTTTTCCGCGGTCGATGCGACACCCGGGATCACTCGCGGCCCTGGTGCTTCGCGTCGCTGACGAGCATCAACCGGATCTTCGGTTGCCACGTTTCGGCTTCCGTTCCGATAACTGTCTCCGCCAATGTCGTGCGCCACGCATCGCGCGCATTCCCCAACGCATCGATACGTGATTCGAGATCGATGGAAGGCAGTTCATCCGTGCCATCCTTCATCGATACCATCAACACCCGCCTGTTGAGCGCCGTGCCGCTGACCGGCGCGAACCACGCCATGGGCTGCGGCGGCGGTGCCACGCGTGCCACGTCGGCCACCAGAGCATCGAACCGCGCCGCCATTCCAGGCTTCAACGTATAGATGACGATGCGCAGTGGACGTTCGGGGTGGGTGAGCGGCGAGGCGCTTGCCGGGCTGACACGTCGCCAGGTCTCGCGCAGCGACGGCGTGCCGTAGGGAAGAAACGTGCGCTGCGCATCCGCCGCATCGCCCACCGGATCGGGCCGTTTGTCCAGGCCATCCAGAGGAATGTCGAACGTGCCATCGATGAACAGTCCGGCACGCGGCCCGTCCGCAACGGTCCATGCATACCAGGGCAATGGATCGCGGTGGGCGCGATGCCAGCGGAGGTGTTCGAGGTAGCCGTCCTCGAAGCGCTGCGCCTGGCCCGGCGCCGGCCGGTATCCGAACAGATGGGCCATCGGCCCGTCCGAGGCGATGGCCGCCGGTGGACAGGCGAGCAACAGGGCAAGGAAGATGTGGCGGTACGTCATGATCGGCCTCCGGTCATGGTTCGCAGCCTAACCGGGTAACCGTGCCCGCCACCATTCGCTTTTTCTCGCCCCCCATGTCGAAAAGACGAACGATCGACCAGATCGACCTGCGCCGCCTGGCGGTGTTTCGCGCCGTGGTGGAAGCTGGCGGAGTTACCGCGGCCGCGGCGCTCCTGCATCGTTCGCCCTCGGCGATCAGTGACGACCTGGCCGTCCTTCAACGGCATCTCGGCGCGCCGCTGTTCGAGAAAGTGGGGCGCCACCTGCAACCCACGACGAAGGGTAAGGCGCTGGCCCGTTCGATCGAGCGTGCTTACCTGGATATTCGGGAAGCATGGGAAGCCGCCGCGACCGACGATGCCAATGAACCCCTGCGCATCGCCACGGTCACCGGCTTTGGCCGTTACCGGCTGTTGCCCGCGCTTCTCCCGGCCATGCCGGCAAGCCGGCGCCTGGAAGTGCGTTTTTGCACCGCTGACGAAACAGGCGACCTCCTCACCCGAGGCCGTGTCGACATGGGTGTTTCCTATCGGCCGCTCATGGGCCCTGGCATCGCATCGCAAGCCGTGGCCAGTGAAGACATCGTGCTGGTCGGACCACCCGGCTCCGCCACGCCCGATGACCCGACGCTTCTGCGCTTCGTCACGTACGACGAATACGAATACGTGTTCCTTCACTGGTTCAATCATCACGGCGTCCCACTGCCGCAACCGTGGTGGCGATCCGATCATTTCGAAGAACTGGAAGAAACCCTGGAAGCAGTGGCGAACGGACGTGGATGGTCCGTGGTTCCCGCCGACGTGGCACGGTCACAGGCATTCACTGGCCGGCTGGTGGAGCACCCGATCGGACGATCCGCTTGCACGAACACCATCTACCTCGCGACACACGAGCGACTTCTCGATCGTACGGATGTCGGTTGGGTGGCGTCGTTGCTTTCCGGTTGACGCTGGGCTGGCGAACGCCGTTCCTTCCGTCGACCCTCAGGGCGACAAAGGTGACGGGCGCGGTTTCCTGAAGGTCAGCCACAGGGCGGACAGAAGGAAATAAAGACCGCCGAATCCAGCATAGGGCGCGAGTTGTGCGAGGCCGGGCGCCACGCCAAACGACTGGATGATGAAGACCACACCCGCGAGTGCCGACTGGGCACCGCTGATCATCATGAACACCTGGCCGCCGAGCTTGCGGCGACGGATGCCGACGGCCAACTGGAAGAGCCCGGCCAGAAGTGCCCATGCGCCGAACACCAGCACGCCGCCTGCATTTCCTCGCAGGACGAACGCGACAGCCATGGCGACGGCCGTGATCACGCTGACGAGTGCATTGAATTTCTGGCCGGGGTTGGCCTGCAAGCCACCGCTTCGGCGGGCGTCGAGGACGTTGGCGAGTGCGTCCCAGGCGGGATAGACGACGAGCAGCGCCGCCGCGAGAGGCACCGACGCGGGTGCGGACAGGAGTACCACGGCCACCCATGCAAAGGCGACGCCCGCGCGCAGGTAGTAGAAGGATCGGAGGGAATTCATAGGGAGGAGGTCCTTGGAGGTCGAAACAGCCTACTAGTAGGTAGGCTACGCGTCAACTTTGTCCTGATTAATCTTTGTTTAGCCTCGGCCTTTCCTCAATGACACTCTAATAGCTACCTACCACATGGTAGAATTCGGCCATGAGCACCCAACAGAAACTCATCGATTCCGCTCGCTACCTCATCCAGACGCGTGGCTACAACGGCTTCAGTTACGCCGATGTCGCCGAGCAGGTGCAGGTACGCAAGGCGAGCATCCACCACCACTTCCCGACCAAGGCCGATCTCGCCCGGGCGGTGGTGGAGGAATCCCGAGCGTTGATCGTCGCGCAGACGCGGACGCTCGATGGCGGCGCCTTCGATCCGGAGGAACAACTCCGCTTCTACACCGGTTATTGGGAGCGCTGCATCGCCGACGCGTCCGCTCCGTTCTGCGTCGCGGGCATGCTCGCCAGCGAACTGCCCACCCTTCCCGCCGACCTGGCCGATAACGTGCGCGCGCATTTCCGCGACTTGTCGAACTGGCTGGAAACCGTATTGACCAAAGGAGCGCAACTGGGCCTTTTCGAACTGCGCGGCTCGGCCCGCCTGGAAGCGGAATCGTTCATGTCGATGGTGTACGGCGCGATGCTAACCGCGCGCGCGTATGGCGATCCGAAGGTGTTCGCGGACATCGTCGACAGCGGCTTGAAGAAGCTCTTGCGTCGTCGCGCGGGCTGAAGGCTAACTTCGCCTCGCTCCATTATCGTCGCCCGATCGATTATCAGGATATCCAATTCGTCGATCGCGAGACGATATGCCAACCAGCCGCGTCGCGAGACATCACCAATGTGGTCGATCCGGCGCAAAGCCTTCCGCAGTAATACACATAGGTCACATCGTAATTTCCATCCGGCCGCCGCAGTGGAACATCGATGTGATAATGCATGGGACCGTTGAGCGTGTCCGCCGCATCTGCGGGTTTCGGTGCCTTGCTTCCGGGAAGCACGTCAATGCCATCGGGGTGGAAACGCGACAAGACCGCCGCGGGCGGGTCGACGGTCTTTCCATCCCCCGCATCGACCGTGACATACCATTGGCTTTTCGGAGTGGAAGGGCCTGGAACCTTCGACACCAGATCGTCGAGCACGACAATCCATAACGATTGCAAATCGGCCGGTGGATGCCGCCTCGCCTCTTCGCGAGCTTTGGCGATTGCCTTGGCCTTGAGTACCTGCTCGCTCACGTTGCCGGTCGCGGCACATCCTTCGCGGTGCTCGTAACGCGCGCATACCTTACCCGTGTTTTCATCGATGGTCACGATGAAACCTTCACCATCGCCGGGCCTGACCAAGGTGATCCATTGCCCGATGCCCGTATCGTAGCCTTGGGGACTGATGATCACGTCTTTTACGCCGGGCACCTGACGGGCCACGGCGGAGCTGGCTGCAAGAGCATCCATGGGTGACAGCCACGGCGGCGGTTCGGCAAAGGCCGGTGCCGCCGCTAGAAGACTCAGCAACAACACCGCACGCTGGACAGACATCCTCGAACCGATCGTTGCGCTCATGGCTTTACAGGCTCTTTGCCCTCCCAGGGCACTGAGAGGGAGCATAGCTCACAAACATTTTTGTGCACTCCCGCTCATGTCGCCCTGTCATGAAAGGCGGCACGGCGAAAGGCGGGAGCACGCTCGCTCCCGCCCGGATCACACGATCGACCGTTCCTCAGCGAACCGACTTGAACGCGGCGCGCAGTTCTTCGGCGAAGATCTGCGGCTGTTCCCAGGCCGCGAAGTGCCCGCCCTTGCTTACCTGGTTGTAGTAATACAGGCTCGGATACGCCTTCTCGCTCCAGCTCTTCGGCGCTCGATAGATCTCGTGCGGGAAGACCGTGATGGCGACGGGAACCTTGATCTCGGTGGTCCGCTGGGTCACGGAACTGAAGTTGTTGTTGTTGTTTTCCCAGTAGAAGCGCGAGGACGACGCACCCGTGTTCGTGAGCCAGTACAAGGTGATGTCGTTGAGCATCTCGTCCCTGCTCAGCACGCGCTCGGGCACGCCGTCGCTATCGCTCCACTGCGCGAACTTTTCGTACATCCACGCGGCCAACCCGGCCGGCGAATCGGAGAGCGAATAGCCGATGGTCTGTGGACGCGTGACCATCATGGCGCCGTAGGCGGCGTTGCGGCCGAAGAACGTGCTCAGCGACTGATAGGCCGCCTTCTCGTCGGGGGCCAGGCCCGCCGGGGCCGGGTCGCCGCTGTTGATGGCCTTGGCAAGGTCCCCCGGAACGGTCGCGGGCATGTTCAGGTGGATGGCGAGCAATCCCTTCGGCGCCTGCCGGGCCAGCGCGTCGGAGATCACCGAGCCATGGTCACCGCCCTGCGACACGTAATGCGTGTAGCCCAGCCGCTTCATCAGCACGTCCCAGGCACGGGCGGTGCGATCGGGGCCCCAACCCAGGGCCGTCGGCTTGCCGGAGAAGCCGTAGCCGGGGATGGCCGGGATGACCACGTCGAAGGCATCTTCCGCACGGCCGCCATAGGCAGTGGGGTCGGTCAACGGACCGATGGTCTTGATGAATTCAAAGGGCGAGCCCGGCCAGCCGTGGGTCAGTATGACGGGAAGCGCATGGGGATGGCGGGAACGGACGTGGATGAACTGGATGTCGACGCCGTCGATCGTGGTGACGAACTGCGGCAGGGCGTTGAGCTGGGCCTCGGCCTTGCGCCAGTCGTAACCCGTGCCCCAATAGCGGACCAGTTCCTGGACGCGAGCCAGCTGTATGCCCTGCGAATCGTCCTTCACGAGCTCCTTGTCCGGCCAGCGCGTTTCAGCGATGCGGCGGCGCAGATCGTCGAGTTGCTCCTGTGGAACATGGACATGGAATGGGCGGATGCTCTCGTCGACCTTGGTTGTCTTGGACGTGGCATCCGCCGCTTGATCGAAAGCGACGGCAGGCTGCGCGTAGAGTGTCGGCGCGAGCATGGCGAAACCGAGGGCGACAGCGAGCGCGCGCTGGGTGAATGAAGGTTTCCGGAACATGTGTGCGTGTGCGGCTGACATCGTCGTTCTCCTGTGGGCTTCACGATTTTTATGGTGGCGCCTGGCTTGCTTGCCTCGACGTGTCCACAGTCTATGAAGCGGTTTCCGCTTCGATGGTGTCTAGGAAGGGCCGATTTGAAACGGCATGTATCTCAAGGCTGACGGATACAAACGGATACAAACTTCCCCGGTAAGCTGTTCGTTCCACGCCACACCATGTTTCGCTCGAAACACCAATACGATCCCGGCGAGAGCGCTAGGATCGGATTCACAGGAAGAGACCGCCATGCAGAACCTACTGTTGCAGACCACCATCGAAGGGGATCCCGACGACTGGAACATCTCGCGTTTCAGTCACCTGAAGGCATACCTGGAGGGTCTTCGTGACGACGATGGGCAACCGGCCTTCCGCGTCACCGCCCGCAACCGTGACCCACTCGGAAAGGCCGACGCGGTCCTTTCGCGACTCCACGAGTCGGACTTCCATCAGTTATGGCTCTTCGCCGTCGATACCGGCGGCGGTCTTACCGACGAGGATTGCGACGGGATAAGCCAGTTCCGCCGGCGCGGTGGTGGCATGATGGTGACGCGGGACCACATGGACCTCGGCAGTTCGATATGCACGCTCGCCGGGGTAGGTGCGGCGCACCACTTCCACACACGCAACCCCGATCCGGACCCGAGCCGGTGCTGCGTCGACGACCGCGCCACCACGTATATCTCGTGGCCCAACTATCACTCCGGGGCGAACGGCGACTACCAGCATGTGCAACCCGTCGGCGATGTGCATCCTGTCCTGCGCGATCCGCAATCGGAGGACGGTTTCATCCGTTACCTGCCCTCCCATCCTCACGAGGGCGCGGTCGGGGCTCCAGCAGGGGACAAGACCAGCCGGGTGATCCTGCGAGGACGCAGCCAGGCGACGGAAAGGGAATTCAATCTGGCGGTCGCGTTCGAACGGTCCGACCAGGGTGGCCGGGCCATCGCGCAGTCGACGTTCCATCATTTCGCGGACTACAACTGGGACACCTCCGCCGGTTGTCCTTCGTTCGTGTCGGAAGCACCCGGTGACGGAATGATCCGTTTCCCGGAAGCGTTGCGCTCCACCCACCAGTACGTCAGGAACGTCGCCTTCTGGCTTGGCGGTGCCGGTGAGAGGCCTGTATGAACATCGTCGTCATCGGTGGGCGAGGCCTCGTCGGCCGGAACATCGTGGACCGGTTGCGCGCGCAGGGCCATGACGTGACGGCCGCCTCGCGTGCCACGGGCGTGGACGTGACCACCGGTGCCGGTCTCGATCGGTGCCTCGCCGATGCCGAGGTCGTGATCGACGTCAGCAACTCGCCCACCTTCGACGACATCGCCGCGTTCGAGTTCTTCAAGGCTGCTGCCGTCAACTTGCTCGAAGCCGAAGCCCGGGCCGGGGTAAAACATCATCTTTCGCTATCGATCGTCGGCACGCACCGGCTGGCTGCCCTCGGCAGCGATTACCTGCGCGGGAAGGCGCTGCAGGATCGCCTTATCAGGGAATCCGGCATTCCCTTCACGATCGTGCACGCGACCCAGTTCTATGAGTTCCTGGTCGCTATCGTCACCTCGGCCGTACGCGACCAGACGGTCTACCTGCCGCCCGCCTATATCCAGCCTGTCGCATCCGACGAGGTCGCGGCGATGATGGCTGGCCTCGCGGTCGGCACGCCGCTCGATGGTTCGATCGAGATCGCGGGGCCCGAACGCGAACGCATGTCGCAACTCATCCAACGCTTCGTCGTCGACATCGAGGCGCCATGCGATGTGGTCGCCAACGTGCAGGCGCCTTACTTCGGCGCCACCCTCGATGAGCTCACCCTGGTGCCACGGGACGACGCGCATATCGGCGGGGTCGGGTTCCAGGCGTGGTGGCAACAATCGGAGTTCGCACGCGTCAGCTGGTGACTGGTGGGAGCCGACCGACATCAGGGCGCCATGCGGTCCAGGGCCAGGTTCAACGCCAGCACGTTGACGCGCGGTTCCCCGAGCACGCCGAATTGGCGACCCTGGGTGTTGGCGGCCACCAGTTCACGAACCTTCGCAGGGTCCACGTTCCGCGTGCGGGCTACGCGGGCGACTTGATACTCGGCGGCGGCGGGGCTGATCTCGGGATCGAGGCCGCTGCCCGATGCGGTGACCAGATCGACGGGAACGGAGGCGTCGTTCGATGGATCGACCTGCTTCAGCGCGTCGATCCGCTGCTGCACCGCATCGGTGAGTGCGGGGTTGGTCGGGCCCTGGTTCGAGCCCGACGACGAGGCGCCGTTGTTCGGATTGGGGGCCGTGGCCGAGGGACGGCCCCAGAAGTACCTGGGCTCGGAGAACGCCTGGCCGATCAGTGTCGAACCGATCGTCTTGCCGTCTTTCTCGACCAGGCTCCCGTTGGCCTTGCCGTGGAACATCGCCTGGGCCAGGCCGGTGGCCGCCAGCGGATACAGGATGCCGGTAAACACCGTCATGGCGATGAAGAGTACGACGCACTGCCTGATGAGTTTTTTCATGACCCTGCCCTCTTAGAACGTGCCCTGGAACATGACGAAGCCACGTGTCCCGCCGACGTTGCGTGTGTCGCTGGCGTCCGCGAAGTCGGACACACGGTGATAGAACGCATCGTCCGTGGCGTGCGTCACGCCACCACTCACCGACCAATGCGCGGCGAACTGGTACTTGATCGTCGCCGAGTAGTCGCTATAGCTCGCGTCACGCGCTCCATTGGAGAGGGGCGTGGCCAGCTTCGCGGTGTAGTGGGTATGTCCCGCGTGCAGCGCCAACGACCATGTATCGGACAGCGGAAACGTGCCGTCCAGCTGGAGATACCCCGTCCCCCGTGTATCGCCGTCGTAGCCCTGCTCCTTGTCGGCGGCGAAATAATCCGTCAGCGACCGGTTGTACTTCAGGGTGAACTGGCGCCACGTCAGCGCGGCGTTGGCTTCGACCGTGTTGAAGGAACGCGAGCGGAGGCCGGCTTCGTCGAGATCCGCACCGGGGTAGACGTAGCCGTACAGGCCGACTCGCCAGGACCAGTCGGCGTCGATGGGGCGGCCGAAACTGGCGTAGAGATCCAGCTCCATCGAACCGCCTGGATAGCTCTTGTCACTGATGCTCGACGCCCAGGTACCCGCGGAGAACCCGTTCGGGTTCGTGTAGTCGGCGCCGCCCTGGATCGCGGGGTGGCCCCAGGTCTGGGTCAAGCCGCGGAACATGTAATCCGAAACCATCGCCACGTTGCCGGTCACCGGCGAAGCGTCCTGGGCCTGTGCGATCGAACCCAGGCAGAGGAAGGAGACAACCGCCGAGGCGGTCGAGGAGACGATCTTCATGGGAATGCTCTAGCTCGAAAGTGATGAATCAGATGCCGGCGTAGCCGCCGAGGACGTAGTCGTCCTCGATGGGCGGGTGTGCGGCGGCTACCGCGCGCGGCGGTAGCGGCGTGACATTGCTTGCGACGTGCTCGGCGTGGGGCACCACGACCCGGACTTCCATGTCCAGGTCGTCGGTGTCTTCGATGAGTACGGTGAGCTTTACGGAATGCATGGGTGACCTCGGGTCAGGCCAGTCCGAACAGGACCAGCAGCATGTCGATCAACTTGATGCCGATGAACGGAACCACGATGCCGCCCAGGCCATAGACCAGGAGGTTGCGGCGCAGCAGCGCACCGGCACCCAGCGCGCGATAGGCGACACCTTTCAGGGCAAGGGGAATGAGAAAGATGATGATCAGCGCGTTGAAGATGACGGCCGACAGGATGGCGCTCTGCGGCGTGGCCAGGTGCATCACGTTGAGCGCATTCAAGGCCGGGTAGGTCGTGGCGAACGCGGCCGGGATGATCGCGAAGTACTTGGCGATATCGTTCGCGATGGAGAACGTCGTCAACGAACCGCGCGTGATCAGCATCTGCTTGCCGATGCCCACGATCTCGATCAGCTTGGTCGGGTTCGAATCCAGGTCGACCATGTTGCCGGCCTCCTTGGCCGCCTGCGTGCCGCTGTTCATCGCCACGGCGACGTCCGCCTGGGCCAAGGCCGGCGCATCGTTGGTGCCGTCGCCGCACATCGCCACCAGACGATTCTCCGCCTGCATGTCGCGGATGTACTTGAGCTTCGCCTCGGGCGTGGCTTCGGCCAGGAAGTCGTCGACGCCCGCTTCCGCCGCGATCGCCGCGGCGGTGAGCGGATTGTCGCCGGTGATCATCACCGTCCGGATGCCCATCTTGCGCATCTCGGCGAAACGCTCCTTGATGCCTTCCTTGACGATGTCCTTCAGTTCGAGGACACCGAGGGTGAGCGATCCGTCGACGACGACGAGCGGGGTCGCGCCGCGGCGTGCGACATCCTCGGCCATCCGCTTGACCAGTGGCGGCAAGTGGCTGTCCTGCGATTCCAGGTAGCGCTCGACCGCATCCATCGCGCCCTTGCGGATGTGCCGGGTGCCGACGTCGACGCCGCTCATCCTGGTTTGCGCCGTGAAGGGCACGAACTCGGCGCGCGCATCGATCGCGCGACGATCCGACCCACCGAAGCGCTTCGCGGCCAGCGTGACGATGCTGCGGCCTTCCGGTGTCTCGTCGGCGCGCGAGGCGAGTTCGGCGGCCTCGGCCAGTTCACGCTCCTCGACTCCCGGGGCCGCGTGGAAGGCGACGGCCTGGCGGTTGCCGAGCGTGATCGTGCCCGTCTTGTCGAGCAGGAGGACGTCCACGTCACCTGCCGCTTCCACCGCGCGGCCGGAGGTCGCGATGACGTTGGCACGGATCATCCGATCCATGCCGGCGATGCCGATCGCCGAGAGCAACGCGCCGATGGTGGTCGGGATCAGGCATACCAGCAGGGCGATCAGCACGGTCAGCGTGATGGGATTGCCGACGCCGGCCGCCTGCACGCTGTAGATGGAGTACGGCAACAGGGTGGCGCAGGCGAGCAGGAAGATCAGCGTGAACTTGGCCAGCAGGATCGTCAGCGCGATCTCGTTCGGTGTCTTGCGCCGCGATGCGCCTTCCACCATCGAGATCATGCGATCGAGGAAGCTCTCGCCGGGGTTGCTGGTGATCCGCATGACGACCCAGTCGGACAGCACCCGGGTGCCCCCGGTCACGGCGCTGCGGTCGCCGCCGGATTCGCGAATCACCGGCGCGGACTCACCGGTGATGGCGCTTTCGTCGACGCTTGCCGCGCCCACGACGATCTCGCCGTCGCCGGGCACGATGTCGCCTGCTTCCACGAGGACGAAATGACCCGCGCGGAGTTCGCTCGATGGCGTGAAGACGATCGGCGCGTCACGTTCGGCCCGGGCCAGTTTCTTCGCGGCCACGTCGCGGCGTGATCCACGCAATGCGTCGGCTTGCGCCTTACCGCGCCCTTCGGCCAAGGCCTCGGCGAAATTCGCGAAGAGCAGCGTGAACCAGAGCCACAGGCTCACCCAGAAGATGAACCCCGTGGGTGCCTCGCCGTGTCCCGCCAACGCCTGTACCCAGAGAAGCGTGGTCAGGACGCTGCAGACGAAGACGACGAACATCACCGGGTTGCGGAACTGGAGGCGCGGCGAGAGCTTGATGAAGGCGTCGCCCAGGGCGCGCGCCACCAGGGCGCGATCGAGACCGCGCCGGGTCGTGGTTGGATGATTCATGGATCAGTGCCCCGTGGCGGACATCAATTGCTCGGCGATCGGCCCGAGGGCGAGCGCCGGAAGGAAGGTGAGTGCACCGACGACGATGACGACGCTTGCGAGCAGCACCACGAACAGCGGTGTATGCGTCGGCAGCGTGCCTGCGGACTCGGGCACGTGACGTTTCGCCGCCAGCGATCCGGCCATCGCCAGCATCGCGATCGCCAGTGGGTAGCGTGCGAAGTACATGCAGACGGCCAGCAGTACGTTCCAGAACGGCGTGTTCGCCGAAAGGCCACCGAAGGCGCTGCCGTTGTTGTTCGACGCGGAACTCACCGCATAGAGGATCTCGCTGAATCCGTGGGCGCCCGGGTTGGCGATGCCAGCAACACCGGCGGGCGCCATCACGGCGATGGCGGTGCAGATCACCACCAGGGCGCAAGGCAGGAGGACGGCCAGGCTGGCCATCTTCATCTCGTGCGCCTCGATCTTCTTGCCCAGGTACTCCGGTGTCCGGCCGACCATCAGGCCGGCGATGAAGACCGCGACGACGGCGAAGGCGAGCATGCCGTACAAGCCGGAGCCCACGCCGCCGAAGATGACCTCGCCCAGTTGCATCAGCCACATCGGCACGAGGCCGCCCAACGGGGTCAGCGAGTCGTGCATGGCATTGACCGCGCCGCACGATGCGGCCGTGGTGATCGCGGCGAACAACCCGGACGAGGCGATGCCGAAGCGGGTCTCCTTGCCTTCCATGTTGCCGCCGCTCTGCAGCGCCGAGGCGTGCGCATCGATGGCCAACCCGTGCAGCGCCGGATTGCCCGCCTGCTCGGCAGCCACCAGGCCGAAGGTCAAGGGCACGAAGATCACCAGCATCGTCGCGAGGATGGCCCAGCCCTGGCGGCGGTCGCCCACCATCGCGCCGAAGGTGTAGCAGAGCCCGGCCGGGATCAGGAAGATCGCCAGCATCTCGATGAAGTTGGAGAAGGGCGTCGGGTTCTCGTAGGGGTGCGCCGAGTTGGCGTTGAAGAAGCCACCGCCGTTGGTGCCCAGCATCTTGATGGCGACCTGCGAGGCGGCCGGTCCCATCGGGAGCACCTGCTCCTGCGTGGAAACGTGCCTGACCACGGGCTTGCCGGCTGCATCGACCACCGGGTTGCCGTCGGCATCCTTCACCGGCTCATCGTACGAAGTGGCTTGCACCGTCGTCGCATGCTCGTAGGGACGCACGTTCTGGACGACGCCCTGCGAGACGAGCAGCAGGCTGATGACCAGCGACAGCGGAAGCAGGATATACAGGGTGGTCCGCGTCAGGTCGACCCAGAAGTTGCCGAGCACCTTCACGCCCCGGCGCGAGAATCCCCGGATGACGGCAACGAGCACGGCGATGCCGGTGGCGGCCGAGAGGAAGTTCTGCACCGACAGGCCCACTGCCTGGGTGAGGTAACTCATGGTCGACTCGCCGCCGTATCCCTGCCAGTTGGTGTTGCTGGCGAAACTGACGGCGGTATTCATCGCGGAATCCGGTGTCACCGCCGCGAAGTGCTCCGGGTTCAGCGGCAACCATTGCTGCACCCGCTGAAGCACGTAGACGGCAATCATGCCCAGCACGTTGAACAGCAACATCGCCAGCGCGTACTTCTTCCAGCCCATCTCCTCGCCCGGCTCGACGCCGGCCACGCGATAGACGAGCCGCTCGATGCGTGCACCGAAACGCGTCACCTTGTTGGGGCTTTCCGCGAAAACAAGGGCCATGTACGAGCCGACCGGCTTGACCAGCAGCAGCAACACGGCGAGATAGACGACGATCTGGATCCAGTCGTTCGCGCTCATTCGAACCACTCCGGCTTGAGCAACGCGACGATCAGGTAGCCCGCGAGGGCGACGGCCAGCACGCCGGCAATGAGGTAGGAGGCGTTCATGTCGGCACCCTCACCGACGACCGAGCCGGTCGCAGATCATGAGGAAGCCGATCGTCGCCGCGGTGAGCACGACGATCAGGAGGACGTAGAGGATTTCCACAGGTTCACCCAAGTGAGGAGAGCTGCGGAATTATCGAAACGTGCGGATATCTTCGGTGTAAGGCGCGACGAGGCCCGCGTAAATTCGGCGTAAATTCCCGCGCACCGAAATCGCGCGGGAAGGGAAACCCTGGCGAGAGCCCCGGTGTGGGAAGCCCTGGAGGGAGCCGACTTGTCGGCGATCCCGCGGCAGCGGGCCAGGTTGACGCAAGCACCCATCGCCGACAGGGTCGGCTCCCACCACAAAAAAACGGGGCGCCGCTTGCGCGTGCGCCAGGTCGTTACCGCCGGTTCCTGCTGGCGGTCAGAGGTTGCCGTAGAGGTTGCTCACGATCGCGCTGCCGAAGCCGCTCGCGTAATCCCAGCCGGCCGTGGCCGTCTCGCCACCGTTACTGCCGGAGGTGACGTCGTGGTAGACACTGGAAGGCACCTGGTACAGGTGCGGGCCGGCGAAACCGAGCGTGGAATGGCCGGCGAGCATGCGCGCCCAGACGGCGGCGAACAACGGTGCGGAAAGGCTCGTGCCGCCGTACTGCGCGTTGCTGCCGTTGACGATGATGATCGAACCGGAATTCGGGTCCGCATCGAACGCCACGTCGGCGACGTCGCGCGTCGTCCCGCCTCCCTGCGTCTGCCAGCTCGGCTTGGGCTCTACCGTGCTCGGGCTGCCGCCGGCCTTGGACCACAGGGTCTCGCCAGCCCAGCTGTTGCCGGTGCCGGTGCTCAACGTCGTGCCGCTGACGGCCACCACATACGGTGAACTCGCCGGATAGCTGGGCGTCGTGCCACGCGGAGCCTTGGTGCACTCGTTGGAACCGGAGTCGCCCGTGGAGATCGAGAAGGTCTGCCCCTGCGATACGCCCAGCGCGAAGATCTGGTCGTCCGCCGCCATCGAGCCATCGTTGTAGGCGCTGGTTTCGCATTCGCCCAGGGAGACGTTGATGACCTTGGCCTGGTTGTCGCTCACCGCGCGGTTGAACGCGGCCGTCAGTGCGCTGTTACTGAGCGAATTCGCCGCATAGAAGATCAGCTTGCTCACGCCGCCCGACATGCCGACGATATTCTGGCTGTCCAGGTCCCATTCGGGCGTGCCGCTGGTGTCGGTTCCCGCCGCCCCGACCACGACCACCTGCGTATTCACGGCGGGCAGGCCATTGGCGGTGGTGAAGCTGGCCAGGTCCTTCAACGGCTGGGTCATGTCACCGTCGCTGATGATACCCACCGTGACCGTCGCCGCCGTCGGCGTGCCGCCCACGTTGTAGATGGTCGGGAACGTGGTGGGATTGTGGCCGGTCACGCCGGTCGTTGCCTTGGTGCCGATACGGTCGGCGGGCTTGATCATGGTGTGCGCGTGGTTGACCGTCTGCAAACCCACCACGGCGAGTACCGCGTCGCCGAGTGCGGCAGGCACCTTGACGTCGTCGATGTTGGCGTAGGCGGCACGGCCTTCGGCGTCCTGAGCCTTGACCAGACGCGTCGCGAAGGCCGACTGCGCGGCACCCGCGTTGCCATCCGCCGAGACGAGCAGCTTGTTCGAAGAAACGCTGATGTTGGTGAAGCCGGCCTTGCCGAGGTAGGCGACCACGGCCTGCACCTGGTCGTCGCTCGGCGAGAACATGGCGACCGCATCCGCGGGTTGCAGCGTCGCGTGGAACATCGGGCTGGACGGGTTATGCGCCGATGCGATGAAGTCGTCGAGCGTGGAGCGGTTCTGCACCTTCAACACCACTTCGATATGGACCGGCGTAGCAGCGTCCGCCAGGTCGGCGGCTGTCGCCGTCGCCGCGAGTTCGTGCGCGCGCGTGGCCGTGGCCGCCCATGTCGTCGCCGCTCCCGCGGCCATGGTGGGCGCACACACGAACGCACCCAGCACCGCACCCATCGCCACACATAGCGAGGTTTTCTTCATCTGCATGAAACGTCTCTCCCGTAAGCTGAGCCGAATCCCGATTCGGGATATGTGGTCCCGGTGACGTCGTCGTCACCGGACGCTGGCAGCCCGGCTCCTTGTCATTCCGTTTTCTTCCCCCCGGGCGAACTCCGTTTCAAATGACAAAGCACCGCTCCCCGCAACGACGCTAGCACAGGGAATCGGCGGGCCGGCATCAGGAAAATTCCTGTCTCGCAGCGAGGTGGTTCATTCGCATTTTCTTGCGCATGGTGTCCCATTGACGCGCTTTGGTTTTTTCTCCGAAAGCGATGTATAAGCGTAGCTATTTGCGACAGACGCAACGATGAACATCACCCTCGACGAGATCCAGAACTTCATCGCGGTGGTCGACACCGGCTCCATAACGGCCGCCGCGCAGCAGCTGGAGCAGACCGTCTCCGCCGCCAGCCGATCGCTGGGAAGACTGGAGCAGAAGCTCAAGACCACGTTGCTTCGCCGGACCACGCGGCGCCTCGAACTTACGGACGAAGGCGAGGTTTTCCTCGAACGAGCGCGTGACATCGTCGCGGCGGTGGAGAACGCGGAAGAACAGATGGCGGCACGGCGCGGCCGCCCGGCGGGGCGTCTTCGCATCGATGCGGCATCGCCCTTCATGTTGCACGTGGTGGTGCCGCTGGTCGCGGGTTATCGCGAACGTTTTCCCGACGTGGAGCTGGAACTGCACAGCAGCGAAGGCTACATCGACTTGCTGGAACGCCGTACCGACGTGGCCTTGCGCATCGGACGGCTGAAGGATTCCACGCTACACGCCCGGCCGATCGGCACGAGCCAGGTGCGTTGTCTCGCCAGTCCTGCTTACCTCGCCAAGCACGGCCGGCCGCGCAAGGTATCGGACTTGCGCAAGCATGCGTTGCTCGGGTTCACGGAACCCGAGTCGCTCAACGAGTGGCCCCTGCTGGACGAGAGCGGACAGCGCGTGCACATCAAGCCCACCATCGGCACGTCCAGTGGTGAAACGCTGCGCCAGCTCGCGCTCGAAGGCAACGGCATCGTCTGCCTTTCCGACTTCATGACGCGCGGCGATCGTGAAGCGGGCACGCTGGTGCCCGTGTTGTCCAGGCACATCGCCGAACTCCGCCAGCCGATCAATGCGGTGTACTACCGCAACACCGCCATCTCCGCGCGCATCGCCTCGTTCGTCACCTATCTTGTCGAGGCGATCGGGGAGCATGGCTTCGACCGCTGAGGACGCCGCGCTCAGGCGCCGGGAGGGTTGGAGTCGATCACCTGCACCTTCGACCCCGTGCTCGCGGGCTGGATGCTTTCATCGGTCGCGAGAAGCACCGAACCCGGCGACAGCAAGGGCAGCACTTTCTCCATGAACTCACGTGGCACGGCCACGCGATCCACGAGCGCCTCGTCCACCACCTTGCCCGCTTCGTCGCCATGCCCGGGGATGCCGATGGTGATCCAGTTCGGCATCCGCAGGCCCGATCGCTGCGGCGCGTCGGGCATGTAGCCGGAAGCGACGATGAAGGCATGCGTGCCGGCCAGGGGATCGCGCACCTGCACCTGGCTGCGGCCGATCTCGATGCCGTTGCGGAACACGATGACCCGGCCATCGGCCACGCTCAGCACCATGGAGATCGGTCCGGTCGGCGAGGCTTCCGGCGTCCATCGGTAGAGCTGCCCATCGGCCAGCGGTTCGAGGTTCAGGTCGGCGCCATTGCGGGGGTCGATGGGTATCACGGCGGTGGGATGCACCACCGTCACCGGCGCTGTGCCTTCCTCGGCCACCACCACGGTCATGCCCATGTTCGTCGCGTCGAACAGCAGCTTCGCGAACTCGGTCGGCAGGTGCACGCAACCGTGCGATTCCGGATAGCCGGGAAGGCCGCCCGCGTGCAGGGCCACGCCATCCCAGGTCAGCCGCTGCTGGTACGGCATGGGCGCGTTGTCGTACTTCTTGGAGTGGTGGTCCTTGTCCTTCTGCAGGATCGTGAACACCCCCGTCGGCGTTTCATAGCCCTTCTTGCCCGTGCTGACCGTGGTCACGCCGATGAGGATACCGTTGCGGTACGCATAGGCCTTCTGCTCGGTGAGGCTCACGATCACCGCCATGGGCCCGGGGGAGGCGCCGCGCCCACCCCATATCCACTCACCGGGCTTCAAGGCCGAGGGAGGGGTATCGGCCGGACTCGACTGCTTCGCGCCCCAGATGGGCACGCTGGCGATGGCCGACGATGCGAGCGAGAGGGACAGCGCGAGGCCGACGAGCAAGCGTTTCATGGGCGGCTCCTGATCCGGATGGCACGAGGTTAATCGGAGCCGGTGTACCCAGGCGAGTATGGATCGTTCGCGATTTGGCCGACGCCATCCTGCGCCGGATGACGCAGTTCTCCCGTGAGGATGCGAAGCATCGGCCCGCGCGCACCCGGGGCACGCCCGATGGGTCCGAACAGCGCGTCGCGGCACCACCCCAGGGCGGTGCGGTCGGACTGGAACAATGGAGTCAGCCAACGACTCATGCGCTGGTACGCGCGAACATGAGCGTGGCGCTCGCGGCGATAGGCATCCAGCGCCACCGCCAGGTCGCTGTGCGAAGCCAGTGCATCCGCAAGCGCGGCGGCGTCGAGCAGCGCCATGTTCACACCCTGGCCGAGCTGCGGGCTCATCGCGTGGGCGGCATCGCCGATGACCACGAGCCGGCCATGGTGCGAGCGTGCCAGGACGACATCGCGATAACGTGCCCTCTGTAATTGCCCGGCATGGCCGAAATGCGCCACGTGCGGAGAAAGCTCCGGCCAGATCTCGGCGACCCTGGCCTTCATCGCCGCCACGCCGGCGTCGTCGAAACATTCGACGGCTTCGCCGGGCAAGCTGTAATAGAACGTGATCCAGCGACCCGCGTGCCCCGGGCGCGTTCCCACCGGCAACATGCCGATCATGGAGCGCGTGCCCGCGTAACGCTGGAGCAACCGGTCGGGCTCCGGCCAGTCGTCGATGCGAAGCAGGCTCCAGAGGGCTCCCCAGGGATACAACGCCTGGCGGCGCACGTGCCGCCCGCATCCCCCGCGCAGCACGGAATGCGCGCCGTCGGCGGCAATGACGAGGTCGTAAGGGCCATGGACCTCGCCGTCCGCATCGGCAAGGGTGTGCGCCGTGGCGTCGTATCCCACGATGCGCGTGCCGGTACGGACCCGGGAGGCGCCAGCGTGCGCATCGCGCAGCAGTTCGAAGAGCGCACCCCGCGTCATGCCCAATCCAAAGCAACCTTCGCGTCGGTCGCGATATCGCATGGCCATCACGGCGCGACCCCGCGGCGTGGTGCCGTGCAGTTCCTCTATTCGCTGGCCGAGGGCCAACGCCCGTCCCGCCAAGCCCATGCGCTCCAGGACGGCCAGGCCGGTCGGCTGTAGCAGGAACCCCGCGCCCACCGGACCGGGCTCCGGACTTTGCTCGAAAACGGTGATGTCGTGGCCCTGCCCCGACAGCAGGATGGCGCTGGCCTGCCCCGCCGTTCCGTAGCCCGCGATCGCGATCTTCATCCCTGCTCCCTCGGCTTTGCGACAGGATACCAAGTCATGTCGAAACCGCCTCCCGTCGTTCGACGAAAGGGAAAGCCTCCCTCGACCCCAGGTGCACCGATGACCCTGAAGCTCTACGCCCACCCGTTCTCGTCCTACTGCCAGAAAGCCCTGGTGGCCCTCTACGAGAACGGCACGCCGTTCGAATGGAAGCTCCTGTCACCGGAGAATCCCGAGGTTTATGCGGAGTTCGCCGATCTTTGGCCACTGAAGCGGTTCCCGGTCCTGGTCGATGGCCGACGCACCGTCACCGAGGCCAGCACCATCATCGAATACCTGGACCTCCATCACCCCGGCCCGGCGCCTATGCTCCCCGAGGATCGCAAGGCGGCGCTCGAGGTTCGCAACATGGACCGCTTCTTCGACAACTACGTGTCGACGCCGCAGCAGCGGATCGTCTTCGACGCATTGCGCCCCGAGGGCAAGCACGACGCGCATGGCGTGGCCGAGGCGCGCGCGATGCTCGACACCGCCTACGCCTGGCTCGACCATCACATGGCCGGCCGCGAATGGGCCGCCGGGGACCGCTTCAGCCTGGCCGACTGCGGGGCCGCTCCGTTCCTTTTCTATGCGGACTGGACCCACGCGATCGACGCGCGATTCGCCCACGTGCATGCGTACCGCCGGCGCCTGCTCGCCCGCCCCTCGTTTGCCCGCGCCGTCGACGAGGCCCGCGTCTATCGTCCGTTCTTTCCGCTGGGCGCACCCGACCGCGATTGACCGAAGGAGACCGACATGACCGCCCCAACCCTCGTGCCCGCCACCGAACTGGCCGCGCGCAACACGTTCCGCATGCCGAACGAAAGCGCCGAGTACCGCGCGGCGCGCAATGCCCTGCTCGCCGAGGAAATCGAACTGCGCCGGCATATCGAACGCGTGGCCGTGCAGCGCCGCGCCCTCCCGCCCGGCGGCGAGGTGCGCGGCAACTACCGCTTCATCGGCCAACACGGCCCGGTCGATTTCGCCGCGCTGTTCGGCGACAAGTCGACCCTGGTGACGTACAGCTGGATGTTCGGGCCGCAACGCGAGCGCCCCTGCCCGATGTGCACCTCCTTGCTCAGCGCCTGGGACGGCGAAGCACGCGACATGGAGCAGAACGTCGCCCTGGCGGTCATCGCGCGGTCGCCCTACGAACGCATGCAGGCCTTCGCGCGTGAGCGCGGCTGGCGGCACCTGAAGCTCTATTCGGACGCCAACGGCGAGTTCAGCCGCGACTACCACGCGATCGGCAAGGAAGGCGGCGATGAGCCCGCCCTCAACGTCTATACCCGGCGCGACGGGGTGATCCGCCACTTCTGGGCTGGCGAGATGGGCTTCGAGACAGCCGACCCCGGCGAAGACCCGCGTGGCGCGCCCGACCTCATGCCCTTATGGACGGTGATCGACTGCACGCCGGAAGGACGCAAGCCCACCTGGTACCCCAGCCTGGACTATCCGGGCTGACGACACAAAACGTCCAGGCTGGACTTGGTGTATCGGCGCGGGGATCATGCCGTGCATGGCCGATCACCTTTCCACCTTCGTCCCGGTCGCCGATGCGATCGCCGCCCTGCTCCGTCCGCATGCGGAGGTGGTGATCCACGACCTGGCGACCGGCACCATCCGTCACATCGCCAATCGCCTGTCCCGCCGCGAACCGGGCGACGCGTCGTTGACCGATGCCGATGGCGTCATGTCGCTGGATACGCCGGTCATCGGTCCCTATGCGAAGACCAACGGGGACGGGCGCTCGCTCAAGTCGGTAACGGCCGTCGTGCGCGATGGCCGGCGCAAGCCCGTGGGGCTGCTCTGCATCAACCTGGACGTGAGCATGTTCGAAACCCTGCAATCGGTCTCGAGGGATTTCCTTCGCTTCGCCGACACCAGCGAACGGCCTTCGGCACTGTTTCGCGGCGATTGGCGCGAAGAGATCAACGATGTCGTCGGCCAGTTCCTGGTCGACCGCGGCACCACGCTCGCGGCGATGAGCCTCGCCGATCGCGAAGCGGTCGTCGCGGCGCTGGAATCTCGCGGCCTTTTCGACGTGCGCAATGCCGTGGCGTACATCACCCAACTCCTGGGCCTGTCCCGCGCCACCTTGTACAAGACGCTCAAGGCGGTGCGCGAGGCCTCGTGAGTCCGCGCCTTCAACGCAGCTGGCTGTCCTTGCTCCCGCGGCGGTTGTAGCCGGCGAACGCCGCTTCCTCGCGATCGGCCGCTTCCTGGCACACCACGCACAACCGCACGCCGGGTACCGCCTTGCGGCGCGCCTCGGGTATCGGCTTGTCGCACTCCTCGCAGCGCTCCAGGCTCGGCCCTTTCGCAAGGCGGCTACGGGCGCGCTTCACCGCGTCGTCCACGGTGGCATCGATCTGGTCCTGCACGGCGGTATCGCCCGCCCATCCGGTTGCCATGGGTCACCTCCCGGCGCGTTGGCTCAGGCGCAAGAACATGGTGGCAAGTCTTTGGTTTTAAAGGCGTGAAGCGCCGCTCCTACGGCGCTTCGGCGTCAGCCGGCCACCCTCGGTTCATCGTACAAACCGAACTCCGTGATACCCGGCTGCCTTCCGGCAACGCTGAGCCTGACGCGCTTCGCCGTCGTACGCGCCACCTCGTGGAACTGGTAGTGCGCGGGCTTCGTGCCGGACACCACCTCCACCCACGCACCGTCGCGTTCGACTTCCACCTTGTACGACGCGATGCGGCTCGTATCGCCATAGTCCTCGTCGTGCAGCGGTTCCACGATGGACAAGGTATTGAACGACACCGGCGCATCGAAGCGCACCTCGATCCAACCCTCGTTCTTGCCGCGATCGGCAAGCCAGTAGGTGCGGAAGTTATCGTCGAACGCCTGGTCCGGGCCCACGGCCTCGTCGCTCGCACTGGCCCATGCCGGCTTGCCGGCGGCGAGGTCGGGCGTGGTGATCGTCACCGAGCGGCCGATCTTCGCCGCGGGCCCCTCGTTCTTCCATAGCGTGCCGATCTCGGCCAGCCGCGCCACGGCGTTATCGTCGAAACGGCCGTCACGGTTCGGCGCCACGTTGAGGATGAGGTTGCAATGGTTGTCGTTGAACGGCTTCAGCCATTCCTCGACGATGGTCTTCGCCGACGCGAGTTCCGAGGTGGGATAGGCCTTCTTCCAGAACCAGTCGCTCTGCAAGGTCGTGCCCGATTGCGAAGGCACGGGACTGTCCGGCGGGATCTTCTGCCCTGCGTGTTGCTCGTACTGCTTGATGTCGGTGTAGTAGAGCGCCGTGCCGGGATAGCTGCCCGCGTTGTGGTCGGTGAGCAGGCAATCCGGCTGCAGCGACTTCACCAGGTCGTAGATCTCGCGATACGGCAACTCGGCGTACGAGATGCGCGACCAGGATGCGTTCCAGCCATCGAGGATCAACGCGGTGAGCGGGCCGTAGTTCGTCAGCAATTCGGTGATCTGCGCCTTGATCAGCGCGATCTTCTCCGGCGTGACCGTGCGCGCGCGGATGTCCTGGCGCAGGTCGAGGATGGAGAAGTACAAGCAGACCTTGAGTCCCGCCTTGCGGAACGAATCGACGTAGCGGCGCACGACATCGTGCGGGTACGAGGATTGCATGATGTTGGCGCTGCCGGTCCGGGTCGGCCACAGGCAGAAGCCGTCATGATGCTTGGTGGTGAGGCAGGCGTAGCCCATGTGGGCGGACTTCGCGGCACGCGCCCACTGGTCGGTGTCGAGGTGCTTCGGATCGAACAGCTTCGGTGACAGCGCGGGATCGCCCCACTCCCGTTCCTCGAAAGTGGCGAGGTTCAAGTGGATGAACATGCCGAAGCGGAGATCGAGAAAGGCCTGCTGCAGGGCCAGGAGGCGATCCGGATCCACTGCCACGCGATCCCTCGCCGAGGGTGAAGGCGTCGCCGCCATCGTCCTTACCGCAGGCCAGAGGCCACTGCTGAAGGCGCCCGCCGCGGCCAACGCCTTCGCGAACTCTCGTCGATTCAATGGACCCACTCCCCGGTTGGCGTGACGTTCGACTCTCGCCGCGTGGGCAGTTCATGTCAACGCGACCGCGTCACACCACCGGGCATGCGCGACGATCAGGTCGCCGCCGCCTTCATCGCGGCGATGTCGAGCTTGGTCATGTGCATCAGGGCGGCGACGGAGCCGGGGTTTTGCACCAGCTCCTCGATATTCTCCGGGATCACCTGCCACGACAGGCCGTACTTGTCCTTCAGCCAACCGCAGGCCTGGGCGCGCGGGTCGCCCCCCGCCGATAGCTTCTCCCAGTAATGGTCGATCTCGGCCTGATCGTGGCAGTGGACGACGAGGGAAACCGCCTCGGTGAACTTGAACGTCGGCCCGCCGTTGAGCGCGGTGATGGGGTGGCCGTCCAGTTCGAAGGCGACCGTCATCACCGAGCCCTCCGGCCGGCCCGAAACCGCCGATACTTCCTTGGAATAACGTGTCGTGCCGACCACCCGCGAATGGGGGAAGATCGAGACATAGTGATTGGCGGCTTCCTCGGCCTCGGTGTCGAACCAGAGGAATGGCGTGATGCGCTGGAAACGATGGGACATGGGAGTCTCCTGAGTCCGGTGGGCTCGAGCGGGCCGGGGAGCGGCCTTTCACCCATTCGTCGAACGGGGACACGCCAGATCGACAATGCCCGGGTGGGGCCATGCAAGGCGTCACCCCCGTCGACGCGCTAGGCTGCCCGCCATGACCCTTCCGAACCCCTACCCCGACGAGCGCGCGGCCGGCGAGGATGCCGTCGATTGCGGCGACGCCGCACGCCGCTGGACCCTCGTCGCCGCCATCGTCGGCTCGGGCATGGCCTTCGTCGACGGCACGATCGTCAATGTCGCCTTGCCGGCCATCCAGAAAGCCCTGGACGCCACGACGGCGGACGCGCAATGGGTGATGGAAGCCTATGCCCTGCTTCTATCCGCCTTGCTGTTGGTCGGTGGCGTGCTCGGTGACCGCTTCGGACGCCGTCGCGTGTTCATGATCGGCACGGCGGTATTCACACTGGCTTCGCTGGTTTGCGCGGGAGCACCGGGCATAGCCGCCCTTATCGGCGGGCGCGCCATACAAGGGTTCGGTGCCGCCCTCCTCGTACCCGGCAGCCTCGCGCTCATCAGCAGTGCGTTCCCCAAGGAGCGGCGGGGCGCCGCCATCGGCACCTGGTCCGCCTTCAGCGGTATCACGGCGGCGGCCGGGCCGGTGCTTGGCGGATACCTGGTCGAGCATGTGTCCTGGCACTGGGCCTTCCTGATCAACCTGCCGCTCGGCGTGGCACTCGTGGCGATATGCTGGTGGCGGGTACCCGAGAGCCGTGGCGGTCTCGCCAGTGGCCAACTCGACGTCGGCGGCGCCGTCCTGGCGACATCGGGGCTGGCAGGCGTCGTCTTCGCACTGATCGAAGGACCGCTGCGCGGATGGTCCGCCCCTTCGGTCGCCGGCGCCGCCTGCGTGGGCGTGGCGGCACTTGTCGCCTTCATCCTGGTGGAACGCCGCACGAGCACGCCGATGTTGCCGCTGCGCCTGTTCCGCAACCGCGATTTCTCGGCGGCCAACGCACTCACGCTGTTGCTGTACGCGGCGCTCGGCGGAAGCCTGTTCTTCATCCCACTGAACCTGATCCAGGTGCAAGGCTACGGCGCGACCGGCGCGGGCGCCTCCTTGCTGCCCGTGATCGTGATCATGTTCGCCCTGTCGCGCTGGACCGGCCAACTGGTCGACCACGTCGGCGCGCGGCTGCCATTGATGGTGGGGCCGCTCGTGGCCGCCGCCGGCTTCGGCCTGTACGCGCTGCCCGGCGTCGGTGCAAGCTATTGGACGACATTCTTTCCGGCCAGCTGCGTACTCGGCTTGGGCATGAGCATCGTCGTCGCTCCTCTCACCACCACGGTGATGAATGCTCTCGATCCCTCGTTGGCCGGCACCGCTTCGGGCATCAACAACGCGATATCGCGCACCGCGGGGTTACTCGCCATCGCGGTGTTCGGCGTGGTGTTGACCGAAGTGTTCAATGCCACGCTGGATACCCGGTTGGCGACGTTGAACCTGGATGGCGACACCGTGCACGGCATCGTGACGCAACGCGCCAAGCTGGCCGGCATTCAAGTCGCGAACGCCGACGCGCGCCGTGTGATCGGGGAATCCTTCGTAGCGGGTTTCCGTGCGGTCATGCTTTTTTCGGCGGGCCTGTCGGTACTCTCGGCCCTGGTGGCGGCGCTCGGCCTGAGCCGCAGGCAGCCGGTCAGCGCCTCTGCCGACGGCGAGCTTCAACGATAGGCGACGTTCACGGTGACACTCGCATTCGCGGAGCCTGGGGCGATGGGCTTTCCGGTCGTGCGATAGCGGGCCCGGAAGCCATAATTCCGGCCTTCCTGCACCGCGCCCAGGATGAGCGGAGCGGCGCTGTTGGGAATGGCCTGGGCATCGGGATCGTCGCTGCGAAGTTCCACGGCGACACCCGTCGCGGCACCGTTGCCGGTGAGCTTGAACAGGGTGGCATCGGCCTCGTCCGCCGCGCCGGCGAAGGTCAGGAGTATCTGGGTGGCGTTCGTGCATCCCGTGGCGACCAGTTGCTGCGTGGCCCAATGACTGCTTCCGGCCACGGCGAGGGTGCCGCCTTCGACGTTGCCGATCGGGAAGACCAGTCGGCGCGAGGCGAAAGCACAGGTGGGCCGCTGCGGCTCTACGCGCGCGTCGAGCAAGTCGGTCCATACCTGGGCTTGGCCGTCGTAACCGGCCCGGGCCAGGGTGCCCCGCGTCAGGGACCCTCCTTCGAGGATCGGCCCCGTCTTGATGAGTTGCACGGTGAACCGAGCGTTGCTCAGCTTGCCGTCGAAAATCCAAGGAATGTGCGAGCTATACGGCACGACCAGGTCACCCTGGCCGCTATGGTGGAACTGGATACGAATACCGACGCCGGGCACGTTGGTGTCGTAGATTCCGTCTCCCAGGGCGCTGGGAGTCGTGAAAACACCCAGGCTGGCGGTACGTGTCGGCTTGACGCATTTGAAGCCGGGGGAATCCCAACCGGTGGTGACGCGTTCCGCGAGCACGGTTCGCGGTGCCGCATCCACCGCCGCCTCGACGGTACCGAAGGAAAGCGGTTGCGGCGTGCCCTGCGACGGATGGCCCAGGCATCCCGCCTGCGATGGGCCCACCGCGAGCAGGAGGGCGGTGGCAACGAAGAACCGGTACGTGGACGGCGAGGGCATGGGGCGGGTTCCCTGGGGGACAGATGTCCTGGAAGTCTGCCCACCGGCCAACACGCATCCCATACGACGAATCTGAAAATGCGATGACAACGCGCGGCCGCATTGCACGGTGCGTTCACCCGGCCTCGCCAACCATCGGCGCATGACCCTGCAGGACTACCGCCGCAAGCGAAACTTCGCGAAGACCCGCGAACCCGCGCCGGACGATTCCGCCCTCGGCGGCGGCCGCGCCATCTTCGTGGTGCAGCTGCACCACGCCTCACGCCGGCACTTCGATTTTCGCCTCCAGGTGGGCGACGTGCTGCGTAGCTGGGCGGTGCCCAAGGGGCCAAGCTACGACCCCAGGGTGAAACGGCTGGCGGTGGAAGTGGAAGACCATCCCGTGTCCTATGCCAGCTTCGAAGGCGACATCGAGGAAGGATACGGGAAGGGACACGTCGACCTGTTCGATCGTGGCGTATGGGCTACGCGAGGCGACGCCGAGGCACAGATCCGCAAGGGCCATCTCACCTTCGAACTGTTCGGCAAGCGGCTCAAGGGCGAGTGGCACCTCGTGCGTGGCGCGAAGAAGGAGCGGCAGCCCGCGTGGTTCCTGATCAAGGCGGACGATGCCTACGCGGGCGACGTGGAAGCGGACGACCTGCTGGACGCGAAGATGCGCGAAAGCACACGCCGCGCGGCGACGACACTCGGCCTGCGCGCGGCGGCGAAGAAATCCACGTCGCGCAGGAAAGCGCCACCGAAGGCACGCAAGGTGTCGGCCGCCACGCTTGCCAAGGCGGTGGCCGCGCTGGATGGCGCCCGCAAGGCACGAGCCAGCGCCGACTTCTTCGCGCCGCAGCTCGCCCGTCTTCGCGAGTCACCGCCACAGGGCGACGGCTGGTTGCACGAGGTGAAGTGGGATGGTTACCGCATCCTCACGGGCGTGGCCAAGGGCAAGGCGATGCTCTGGTCGCGCAACGCCCTGCCCTGGAACGATCGCCTTCCGGAAATCGTCGCGGCCATCGAAAGCCTCGGCCTGGACAGCCTGCGGCTGGACGGCGAACTGATCGCGATCGATGCGCGGGGGCGCAGCGATTTCAACGCCCTGCAACGCACCTTGTCGGGCGAAGCGCAGGCACCACTGGTGTACATGCTGTTCGACCTGCCCTACCTGGAGGGTTACGACCTCACCCGCGTGCCGTTGTCCCAACGCAAGGCACTGCTCGAACGCCTGCTCGCGCACGCACCCGCGCACCTCGCCTATAGCGGACACCAGGTCGGCCACGGCGACGACGTGTTCGCCATGGCGATGGAACAGAAGCTGGAGGGCATCATCTCCAAGCGCGCGGATGGCGGTTATCACGCCGGGCGCGGTGACGACTGGCAGAAGATCAAGCGGCTCGAAAGCGATGAATTCGCCGTGGTCGGTTACACGCCGGCGAAAGGTTCCCGCCTGGTCTTCGGGTCGCTGCTGCTGGCCCGTCCGGATGCCGAAGGCGGCTGGACCTATGTCGGCCGTGTCGGCACCGGCTTCACGGACGAAATGCTGCGCGCGCTCGGCGAAACGCTGGCGAAGGGTGGAACGAAGGAGCCGATGGTGAAGATCGTGCAGGTCGATCCTACCCTGCGCGGTGCGCTCTGGGTGCCACCGACGGCGGTCGCGGAGGTCTATTACCGTGGCATCGGCAACCAGAACCTGCTGCGCCAGCCTAGCCTGAAGGCGTTGCGCGTCGACAAGTCGCCGGCGGACCTGCGCGATTCCGACCGCGCCGCGCCGGCGCCCGCGAAGAAGAAGGCGAAGGCCAGGGGAGCTCCGGCCAGGGCGAGCGCCGATGCGATCGTCATCACCCATCCCGATCGCGTGGTCTTCCCAGACGATGGAATCACCAAGCAGGACGTGGTGGATTACTACCGGACCGTCATGCCCTGGATGCTTCCGGCGATCGCCGACCGGCCCACCTCGACCATCCGTTGCCCGGGCGGCATCGGTTCGCCCTGTTTCTTCCAGAAGCACGTGATGGCCGGCCTCGAGCACGTGGGTACGGCGAAACTGAAAGAGGAAACGGGTGCGCAGGCGGTGTACCTGTATCCGCGTGACGAGGCGGGCATGATCGAACTCGTCCAGTTCGGCGCGGTGGAATTCCACCCATGGGGCTCCCACGTGGACTCGCCCGACCTGGCCGACCGCGTGGTGTTCGACCTCGATCCCGGCGACGACGTGGACTGGCGGCGAGTGGTCGCGGCGGCGCGCATGGTGCGGGGATTCCTCGATGAACTCGGACTGGTCTCCTTCTTGCGCACCACCGGCGGCAAGGGACTCCATGTGGTCGTTCCGCTCAATCCCGGCGCCGATTGGGACACCGTGAAGACGTTCGCCCGTGGCTTCGCGGAAGCGATGGCGGCGCTGCATCCGCTGGAATTCGTGGCGACCGCGACCAAGCGCTTCCGGCGCGGGAAGATCTACGTGGACTACCTGCGCAACGGGCGCGGCGCCACGGCGGTGGCCTCGTATTCCCTGCGATCACGCCCGGGGGCGCCGGTGGCGGTTCCCTTGCGCTGGGAGGAATTGGGCCGAGTCAGATCCGGCAACGCGTTCGACCTTCGCAACGTACCGAAGCGCCTGGCGCGGTTGAAGAAGGATCCCTGGGACGGGATGGACAAGGTCCGCCAGGACCTGGCCTCGGTGAACGAGAAGCTGGGTGCCTGACCCTCCGCGCGCTGTAGACTCGGCATCCCACCCCCACCTGCCCGTCCATGTTCGCAAAACTCCCCGTCTTCCTGCGCGTCCCCCTTGCCTGCATCTTGCTGTTCGTCAGCACGGTATGCCACGTGCTGCCGCTGTTCGTCGTGACGGGGTTGCGCCTGATCGTCCCGCTGGCCTCGCTGCGCCGCTCCATCGGTGCCGTGCTGGTGTGGATCGCGGAAAGCTGGCTGGGATTCAACGGCTGGCTGTTCGGCGCGTTCACGCGTACGCGCTGGCAGGTGGAAGGCATCGAGAACCTCGGCCGGCGTGAGAATTATCTGGTGGTGTGCAACCACCAAAGCTGGGTCGACATCCCCGCGTTGCAGAAGATCTTCAACCGCCGGATTCCGTTCATGCGCTTTTTCCTGAAGAGCGAACTCATCTGGGTGCCCTTGCTCGGGCCGGCATGGTGGGCCCTCGATTTCCCGTTCATGAAGCGCCATTCGCGGCAGCAACTCGAAGCGCGGCCGGAACTGCGCGGCAAGGACCGCGAAGCCACCCGCCGCGCCTGCGAGAAATTCCGGCACCTGCCGGTATCGATCATGAACTTCACTGAAGGCACCCGGTTCACCCCGGCCAAGCACGACGCGCAGAAATCGCCGTACACCCACCTCCTTCGTCCGAAGGCCGGTGGCGTGGCCTTCGTGATCGACGCCATGGGCGACGCGATCCGCCAGGTGCTCGATGTCACCATCGTGTACCCCGGCGGCCCGAGCACCATGATGGACATGATCGCCGGCCGGATCCGCGAGATCCGCATCCATGTTCGCCGCCTGCCGATCCTGCCGTCGCTGCGTGGCGACTATGAAAACGACGACGCGTTCCGCGAACGCTTCCAGGCCTGGGTGAACCAGCTATGGGCCGAGAAAGACGCGCGCATCGCGGCCATGCTGGCAAAGCCCCTGTAAACAGGCTTACCGCTTGGCTTCCTGGGCGAGTTTCTCGTCCAGCCGTTGACGACCGGCTTCCGCGTACGCCGCGCACGTCTTCCCCTCGCCCTGCGAAGGATGCGGCGTGATCAGCATGTCGCAAGGCAACGCAGCGACGCGATCGAAGGTCTTGCGATACTCCGCCACATACGAAGGATGGTCGCTGTAGCGATAGCCATCGGCGGAGAAGGCGAACAGGCTGTCGACATAGGCGATGGTCTTGCAGGCCGTGCCCTCGCACGATGTCCATGTCCACGCCGTACCGCCGGGTGTGTGCCCGGGCGTGATGTGTGCGGTCAACGCAAGCTTGCCCATGCGTACCACCGTGCCATCGTCGACATCACCGATGGCATCCACCTTCGCGTACAACGGCGCTTCGCCGTGCTGCGGATCGGTCGCGTCGTCACCGCCGAGCCCCATCTCTTTCGCGCCGGCGGCCGTGGCGCGTACCGTCGCCCCGCTGTCCTTCGCGAACTGCGCGATACCGCCGGCGTGGTCGAAGTGCGCATGCGAGTTGAGGACGAGCTTGACGTCCTCCACGCGAAAACCGAGCTTGCGGATGTTCGCCTCGATGAGCGGCACGTTGTCGGCCATCGGCACGTCAATCAGCACGTGACCCTGGGGCGATGTGACGAGGATGGACGAGAGGCCCTTGGTGCCGACGTAATAGGTGTTGCCGTAGATCTTGTGCGGCGCCACGGGTGTGGTCCAGTCCCCGTTGTCCGCCGCGACGGCGGGCAAGGCGGCGAGGGTGGTGAGGGTGGTGAGGGCGAGCAGGGTGCGACGCATGTGGAGTTCCCCTTGAAAGACGGGAGGCAGGATAAATGCGGGCACGGGGCGACAGCGAGTCGATATCGGGGCGAAGTGCGGGCGTGTGGCGGAGCTTTCACCGCTGAAGCGGCTCCCACAAGGGACTGATGGCCTTGGGGGACCGATGACCTCGGGGGACTGATGGCCTCAGGGACTGATGGCCTCGGGGGATTGATGGCCTCAGGGGGAAGAGGGCCTCCGGCGCGTGCGCGCGCGCCAGAAGAGGAATCCGGTCACCAGCAGGAACATCGGAAGCAGGCCGGTGAAGCAGGCGACCACGCGCCAGGTCGTGCCGCCCACGGCCGCCGAGTGAATCGGGAACAACGCGTCGGCGAGACGGCCGCCCGGGCCGAGCTTCGTCGCGTCCACGCCCCCGATCACGGCCGCCGTGCCAGGGTCCATCCATAACGAACTGCGTCCGGCCAGGTTCCACTCACCGGGACGGCGGATGCGCAGCACCACGCTGCCGTTGTCTTTCGATGGCAGGGTCAGGCGGGTGAGTTGCGCTTCCGGCGCCGCGGCCTGCGCGGCCTGGAGCACGGCCACCCAATCGATCGGTGTCCGCGTGGGCAGCAGTTTGGGTGGCTTCGCCGGTGCGGGCTCGCCGAATGCCGCGGTGAGTCCGCTACGCACGGCGCCCCGATAGGCCATGGTCGTCCCCGTGCCGATCATCACGATCAGCAAGGGCAACGCGGCGACGCCGACCAAACGGTGGAAGCTCGCCCAGCGCAAGACCGGCGGATTCGCATGGGGCTTCAGGTGCTTCAGCGCACGCCGGCGCCCGGGCCAGTAAAGCCACACGCCGGAAAACAGCATGAACAATCCCGTGCAGGCGACGAGGCCGAGCACGGTCTCGCCCACTTCGCCGGTCAACAGGTGCGTATGCCAGTCGAGCAGGAGAAGCAGACTGTCTCCGGACTTGCTCCGGCGCAACAGCAGCTCGCCCGTGCTCGCGTCGAAATAGCTGCGGTTGCCGCCGCGTTCCTGTGCTTCCCACACCGGCAGTTCCGCATCGGGCAGCGATAGCCCGCGCAACCCCTTCCCCTCGGGCGACGAGAGGATCGCCTGCAACGACCTGCCTTGTGTCGCGAGATCCGGCAAGGGGCGCGACGCCAGCTCGGGATGTCCCGCGGCGAACAGCGGCTGCTCGAACAACAGCACGCTTCCCGAGAGCGTCACCAGCGCCAGCAGCACCCCGAGGCTGAGCCCGAGCCACAAGTGCAGGGTCTTCAACGTGGAGCGAAAGCGGCGCGGCGAGGGCGTCATGTCAGAAGTCCACCGATGCCTGCACGAAGTACGTGCGCGGCAGGCCGACGTAGATACCGTCGTTGTTATCGGTCGAGCGCGTGAAGTAGCGCTTGTCCGTGAGGTTCTTCACACCCACGCCCAGGCGGAGGTTCGATGCCGACGGGCCGAAGGCGTACTCGGCGCGGGCGTTCCAGGTCGTCCAGCCGGGGATGTCGCCGAGGTCGCCTTCGGGCGAGGGCTCGGTGATGTATTCCGTGGGGTTCGCGGGATCGAAGCTCGGCGAACCCGGCGAATGCTGTTTCGACTGGGCGAACGCGTCGAGGTTGAACGTCCACTGCGCGATGCCGTAGCGCAAGCCGAGATTGGCCGTGCGCCGCGAGTAGAACGGCAAGTCGCGGCCTTCGAACGAGCCGTGCTTGTAGAACGCATGGGTGTACGTGGCCGTACCCCATAACGTGAGGCCGTCCAGCGCGTCGCTGAAGGCGCCCAGGTCGACGTGCGCCGCGGATTCGACGCCCTTGTGCGTCGTCGCGCCGAGGCTGGTCCAGCCCTCGTACGAGTCCGGCACGTTCGGCAGCTTGCCGACCAGTTGCAGCTCGTGGTCGAAGTTGATCCGGAACAGCGAGATCTCTCCGCCCCACGCCTTCGTGTCGTAGCGCGTGCCGATCTCGTACGTGCGCGCCGTCTCGGGTTTCAGTCCGGCGGCGAACTGGTTGTTCGAATCCTTCTGCCCGATCTGGAAGTACTGCAACGAACCGAACGAGGTTTCCGCGTTCGCGTAGAGCTTCAACGCGTCACTCAGGTGGTAGATGACGTTGAGCGATGGCAACGGCTTTGAATAGTCTTTCGTCCGCTCCGTCGGCCCCCTGACAATCACCGTCGCGCTCGGATGTGCCTGCCATTCGCTGTCGATGCGTTCGTAGCGGATACCCGGCGTGATCGTCCAGTTTCCCGCGTTGATGGTGTCGTCGACGTACAGCGCATGCGCTTCGTTGCTGCCGGTGTTGTTGCCGGACAGCACATAAGGGCCGCCATAGGGGAAGCTGTCGTACGGGGTGTAAGAGAGGTTGGAGATGTAGCGGTTGTTGCGCAGGGTGCGCTCGTGCATCGCCTCGCTGGTGTAGCGGTAGCCGACGCCGATCTCATGGGTGACCTGGCCCCAGTCGAACAGCTGCGAATAGCGCGGCTCGGTGGAGAACACGTGGTAGTTGCGCGGATAGGCGATGAGCTGGTGCGTATAGCTGCCGTTCGCGTTCCGCGTGATCGTCTCGATGTGGCTGCCGCGGAAGCTGTCCGAATAGTACGTCTGCACTTCGAAGCTACGGCGGTCGTCGACGTGGCTGTACTTCAGCACGTAATCCGTGCGGCGGCCGTGGAAATCGTCGAACGGGCGGCGGGACTGGAACGGGTCCGCGTCGTAGTCGGCCTGGTTCAGGCCACCAGGCATGCCGGCCTGGCCGTCGTAGTGATGGATGCTGCCGGTGAGTGTGTCCTCGGGAGAGAAGGCGTACTTCGCCTTGAGCATCACGTCGTCGATGCTCTCGTTGTCCTCGTGCTCGCGGAACCCCGGGCCATGCAGGCCGTTGTAGAGCAGGGCGAGCCCGAGCCCGTTGTCCATCGTGCCGCCCACGAAGGCGTTGGTGTTGGTGCGAATGCCCCCGTGCTCGCCGCCCTGCATCTGCACGCCGGCGCTTCCGCCGAAGGCCTGCGGAATGTCGCGTGTCACGAAGTTGATGATGCCGCCCACGTTCTGCGGCCCGTAGCGCACCGACCCGCCACCGCGGACCACATCGACCGCCTGCAGGTTGCCGAGGCCGACCGGCGCCATGGACACCTGGGGCTGGCCGTACGGCGCCACGGCGATGGGCACGCCGTCGAGCAGGATGGTGGAGCGTGGCGAAAGACGCGAGGTGAGTCCCCGCACGCCCACGTTGAGCGATACGTCGCTGCCGCCCGTGCCGTTGCTTTCCTGCACCTGCACGCCGGGAATACGGCGCAGGGCGTCACGCAGGTTCACCGCGCCGGCTTCGCGCAATTCCTCGCGGCGCACCACCGTGCGGGCGCCGGGGTGGTTCGCCACCGTGTTGCTGGCCGCTTCTCCCAACCAGTTGCCGACCACCTTGACGCCTTCCAGATCGGTGGACGGCGCGGGTGGCGGGGCTTCCTGGCCTGCCGCGGCATGCGCGGCAAAGGCGCTCGCGAGCGCCAGGGCGAGGGTGGTGGGACGGAAATGCATGAGGCGGCCTTGCTAAGAGCGAAAGGCCGCCATCGTAAGTGCGAATGATTATCAGAGCAATCAACGCTCAGCTTGGCCAGCGGTTGTGCAGGATGCACTGGACGAAATCGGTGCGCTGGAACCCGGGCTCCTTGTACGCCATGACGTCGGCCTTGACGTTGCCAAACGTGGTCTCCGGCTTGGCGCGGACGCCGTTGTAGAAGGCGTCGACGATGCCCGTCTTGAAGGACGGCCCCCGAGGATGGACTTCGGCGACCTTCTCGCGATCGGCGCTCCGGACGGTTTCGAAGCCGAGTCCGAGCACGTCCATTTCCACGCCGGCCGTCAGCAGGGCGATCTCGGGCCTCATGTGCTGCGGGATACCGGGGGTGGTGTGCAGGGCGATCGAGGCCCAGACCACGTCGATATCGTCCTGCGCGATGCCCTTGCTGGCCAGGAACGCCCGCGCGGCGTTGGCACCGTCCACCTCGAAGCGTTCCGCCTTGCTCGCATGGGCGGGCATGAGGCCCATGTCGTGGAACATCGCGGCGGCGTAGAGCAGTTCCGGGTCGTAGGCGAGTCCCTTGGCCTTGCCGGTCAAGGCGCCGAACAGGAACACGCGGCGCGAGTGGTGATAGAGCAGGTCGGTCTCGGTGTCGCGGACCCGTTCGGTGATCTCGCGTGCCAGGGCGCTGTCGGGAACGGCGATGCCGGCGATGGTGGTCATGGCGGGAAGCCTCGTGGGGTGGGAGACCATTGCACCGTGCGCCGGACCCGTCATGATTTGACGTGATGTATCAAATACGGACATATTGCATGCCATGCGGTCGTCATCCCTGACCATCGTCATCCTTGCCCCCGCCGGCGTGCAGATGCTGGACGTCGCGGGCCCGGCGGACGTCTTCGCGGAGGCCAACCGCCAGACGGGCCGCGAGGTATACCGGGTGATCACCGTCGGCATGGCGCCGCTGGCCGTTGCCGCCTCGTCCGGACTGCGCTTCCTGCCCGACCGCAGCGTGCTCGACGAGATCGACGACCTCGACACCTTGCTCGTCGCCGGCTCGCCCGACCTGCCGCGCGCCGCCGTCGACCTGACGGCGGTGGCATGGATGCGGCGCCACAGCGAAAGGGCCCGCCGCTATGGCTCGATCTGCAGCGGTGCGCTGCTGTTCGCCCGTACCGGCCTGCTCGACGGGCGCCGCGTGACCACGCACTGGCGCGTGGCGGCCATGCTCGCCGGGCGACATCCATCGCTGGAGGTCGCGGCGGATGCCTTCGTCGTTCGCGACGGCCCGGTATGCACGGCGGCCGGTGTAACGGCCGGCATGGATCTCGCGGTGGCCCTGGTCGAGGAAGATCTCGGGCGGGATATCGCCATGGCGGTGGCGGCCGAACTGGTCGTGTTCTACCGGCGGCCCGGCGGGCAGATGCAATTCAGCCGACATGGCGACGCGGCGCCTGCGGGACGCGGCGCCTTGCAGGAACTGCAACGCTACGTGGTGGCCCATCCCGCCGAAGACCATTCGGTGGCGTCCATGGCGGCGCGCGTCGGCATGAGCGCCCGGCATTTCGCGCGCATCTTCCAGCATGAAGTGGGCATGACGCCGGCCACCTTCGTCGAGGCGATGCGGGTGGAGGCGGCACGCCGCCTGCTGGAGCATGGCCATGAAAGCCCGAAGCGGGTGGCTGCGCGCTGCGGCTATGCCGACGTCAACGGCTTGCGCCGCGCCTTCATGCGCCGGGTCGGGGTCACCCCGGCCGAATACCGCAAGCGCCACGCGCACGTACGGGCTTGACCCCTCCCGGCGAAACTCATGTCAGGAGCCAACCGACGAGGACCTCTCGTCGATCGCTCGCTCGGACACCTGGCTCAGAGCTCGATGATGCCCCTGCGCAGGGCGATGGCGACGGCGTGCGTGCGATCGTTCGCCTGCAATTTGGCCAGGATGCTCTTCATGTGCGCCTTCACCGTTTCCTCGGCGATGCCGAGGGCCGCGGCGACATCGCGATTGGCCTCGCCACGGGCGACGTGCGTGAGCACCTGGGTTTCGCGCGGGGTGAGTTCGTCGTCATCCGCGTGGCCCGCCATTTCCTGCGCGATTTCCTCCGGAACGCGGCGCTTGCCTTCCATGATCTGGCGGATGGTGACCAGCATGTCCTTGCGCAGTTCGCTCTTCAGCAGGTAGCCCTGCGCGCCAGCGCGGAATGCGCGCAGCGCCTGGACATCGCCCCGGTAGGTCGTGAGCACGAGGATGCGGGCGTCGGGGAATTCGGCGCGGATCGCCTCGATGGCGGCGATCCCGCCGATGCCGGGCATCTGCAGGTCCATCAGGGTAAGGTCCGGGCGATGCGTGCGATAGCGTTCGATGGCTTCCTCGCCCGAACTCGCCTCGGCCACCAGTTCCAGCCCCTCCTGCCCCTCGATCACGGCGGCGATGCCTTCGCGCAGCAGGGGATGGTCGTCGACTGTCAGGATGCGGATGGACGGCATGGTCGGCTCGCGGGAAACTCGGAAACGGCGAGTATCGCGCAATGTCACGGCGCGCCGCATGTAAAGACGAACCCTCCACCTCATCCTTGCGAGCATCGTTCCCATGGCGACCCAACGCGCTCGAAGCAAGACCCCCACGCGGGGCGATGTCCGCACCGGCATGGGTGGCTGGACCTTTCCACCCTGGCGCGGCGTGTTCTATCCCGAGGGACTCGTTCAGAAGCGCGAACTGGAATACGCGAGCCGCCAGGTGCGGGCCATCGAGATCAATGGCACCTACTACCGCTCGCCCGACGCCTCCACCTACGAGAAATGGGCGGCCGAAACCCCGGAAGGCTTCGTGTTCTCGGTGAAGGCGCCACGGCATATCGTGCAGACCAAGGCGCTCGCGTCCACCGGCGAGCGGATCGGCCGCTTTCTCGACGGTGCGGTCGCCCTGGGCGACCGGCTCGGCCCCTTGCTCTGGCAGTTCCTGCCCACGCGAAAGTTCGATGCCGACGATATCGCCGGCTTCCTCGACCTGCTGCCCGGGAAGCATGCTGGCGTGGCCCTTCGCCACGCCGTGGAAGTGCGCCACGACAGCTTCATGGACGAGCGCTGGCTGGAACTCGCGCGCGAACGTGGCGTGGCGACGGTGTTCACCGACTCTCCGAAATATCCGTCCTTCGCCGACCTGACCGGCCCCTTCGTCTATGCACGATTGATGCGCAGCGTATCGAGCGAAACGAACGGCTATCGGGCGAAGGATCTGACGGCCTGGGCAGAGCGCGCGACGACCTGGGCAGCGGGAGGAGACCCGGCCGACCTGCCGCATGTGGGACCGGCCGCTTCCAGGGCGACCGCGCGGGATATCTTCATCTATTTCATCTCGGCCGCCAAGGAACGGAACCCCGCGGCCGCGGTCGCACTCGGTAAGCTGACCGACAGCGCATAATCGCCCATCCCCAGACCGGACGAACCATGGACCGTCTCATCCAGAACCACCTGATCGACCTTTTTGCCGAGCATGGCGTCGAACTCGAAGCCGACGAAGACTGGCTGCTTACCGAAGGCGAGGATTTCCCCGCCATTCGCGGCATCTGGCACGAGGGCGCCGACGGTGGGATGGGCCGCCTCGACATCGATATCGTGCTCGACGAGGAGCGCACCATCGAGGAAAGCTTCGGCGGCATCGGCGCCGGCAAGGCGGGATGCCGCGACGCCCTGGACGGTTTCGCACGTAACGATTTCCATGTCGTGCTGGCGGCCTGCTGGCACAAGGTGAACGCGAAGAAGCTCGCTGTCCGCGAGCTGGTCGCCGGCCTGCACCGGTTCACCCTCTACATCGGCGACTTCACGCTGCGCGGCGAGAAAGACGCGCCGATGGAGATCCCGGAAGATGGTCTTTCGGCGCTGGAAGCGGCTATCGCCACGGCACCGCTCACGGCGGACGTGCATTGGATACGCGTGTTCTACGGCAACGTCGGCGACGGCAAGACCCAGGTCGAGGTGCTGCTCGACAACGAACCCTGGGCCGCGGGCCACAAGGCCATCGCATCGGTGGACTGGCCGCAGCACGAGCGCTACTACAGCCTGCGCAACTTCATCGCGCTGGTGCCGATGGACTGAGGGTCCAGTCCTCGGGTTTCATGATCGCGAAAAGACCGTCGCGCATCGTGCGACGGCCGAGGCGCAACACCTCGGCATCGCGCGAGAACACCACCGCAGCACCCACGGCGGCGGCCAGTTCGAGGAACTTCTGGTCGTCGGGATCGCGGCAGCGTGGCAAGGGCATCGCCACCAGCGGTGGCGAAAGCAAGGTCACCGTGGCGTCGAACCGGGCGATGGCTGCCGCGATGCCCGCCTCGTCCAGTTTCAACACCGGGTAGCGCAGCACCGCGAGCCACTCGTCGCGGCAGTCGGCACGCGTCACCGCTTCGACGTCGCCAGACGCCATCGCGGCGACAAGCCGATCCGCGCGCGGATCGGCGAAGACGAAGGCGTCCAGGCACACGTTGGTATCGAGGACGACCCTCACGAAGACCGGCTCAGGCCGCCGTACGGCGGGCCAGCTCCGCGTGCTGCTCCGCGACGATCGCGTAGGAACGCTTGCGCGCCTCGTGATCGAAGATCTGCGCGGTGATGATCAACTCGTCGGCACCGGTGCGTTCGATGAACGCGGCAAGGCCTTCGCGCACCGTTCCGGGAGAGCCGACCACGGCACACGACAAGGCGTGGTCCACCTGAGCCTTCTCCATCGGCGTCCACACGCCCTCCATCGAATTCACCGGCGGCGGCAACTGGCCCGGCGCGCCACGGCGCAGGTTCCAGAAGGCCTGCTGTTGTGACGTGAACAGGCGGCGCGCTTCCTCGTCGGTGTCGGCCGCGACCACGTTGATGCCGAGCATGGCGTAGGGCTTGTCCAGCACGTCGGACGGCTTGAACATCGTGCGATACACCTCCAGCGCCTTCATCATCAGGTCCGGCGCGAAGTGCGAGGCGAAGGCGAACGGCAGGCCCAGTTCGGCGGCAAGGCGTGCGCTGAACAAGCTGGAGCCGAGCAGCCAGATCGGCACGTTGGTGTCCATGCCAGGCACCGCGCGCACCGTCTGGCCCGGCTGTTGTGGCCCGAGGAAGAATTGCAGTTCCTGCACGTCGTCCGGGAAGCGGTCGTCGCTGGGGCCGAGCGAACGGCGCAGCGCGCGGGCCGTGCCCTGGTCGGTGCCCGGCGCCCGTCCCAGGCCCAGGTCGATGCGGCCCGGATACAGCGAGGCCAGGGTGCCGAACTGCTCGGCGATCACCAGGGGCGCATGGTTCGGCAGCATGATGCCGCCTGAGCCGACACGGATCGTGCTGGTCCCCTCGGCGATGTACCCGATGACCACCGACGTCGCCGCGCTGGCGATACCCGTCATGTTGTGGTGCTCGGCGAGCCAGTACCGGTGGAAGCCGAGGGCCTCCGCGTGGCGGGCCAGGTCGCGCGAGTTGCGCAACGATTCGCCGGGCGTCGATCCACGGGGAACGGGGGAAAGGTCGAGCACCGAGAACGGGATCATTCGGGAATACCTCGCAAGGGGGAGGCGGCATGGCACCGCCGATCCGTCCCACATGGGCGCAGGGGTTGGGTTTGCAACCCTGCAAGGCGCCTCCGCGGAAACAATCCGTTCCGGAAAGCGATGCTCCATGGCGGATGCGTCGGAGGAAAATACACCCATCCACTCATCCAGTCCGGTATTCCCGGGGGAGCACGACATGATCGACGTCCGCCGCTTCACCAGTCTTGGCGGTGCCAACCACGGCTGGCTCGACGCCAAGCACCACTTCTCGTTCGCCTCGTACCACGATCCCAAGCGCATGGGCTGGGGCGCGCTGCGGGTCTGGAACGACGACACCATCGCCGCCGGCACGGGCTTCCCGCCGCACCCGCATTCGGACATGGAAATCATCACCTATGTTCGCGAGGGTGCCATCACCCATGAGGACAGCCTGGGCAACAAGGGCCGTACCGAAGCGGGCGACGTGCAGGTGATGAGCGCAGGGACCGGCATTCGCCACGCCGAGTACAACGCCGAGCCCGACGCCACCCGGATCTTCCAGATCTGGATCATTCCGGACGGCGAGCGCGAAGCACCGGCATGGGGTACCCGTCCGTTCCCGAAGGGCGAACGCTCGGGCCGTTTCGTGACCCTGGCCAGCGGCATCGCCGGCGATGAAGACGCGTTGCCGATCCGTACCGACGCCCGCGTGCTGGGCGCCAGCGTGAAAGCGGGCGAGACCGTGGAATACGCGCTCGCTCCCGGCCGCTACGCCTATATGGTTCCGGCGGCCGGCTCGGTCGAGATCAACGGCATCGCGCTGGACAAGGGCGATGGCGCCGCGATCCGCGATGAAACGGCGCTGCGCATCACCGCCACCAGCGATGCGGAACTGGTGCTCGTCGACACCGCCGCGTGATGAAGCGAGGGGTATGCTGTGGGTCATGACGACCCACGGCACACCCTATCTCGACAATCCCATCCTCGACACCGACAGCTACAAGGCCAGCCACTGGCTGCAATATCCGCCAGGCACCGATGCCACGTTCTTCTATGTGGAATCGCGCGGCGGCACCTATGAAAGCACGGTGTTCTTCGGTCTCCAGGCCGTCCTGAAGGCGCGCCTCGGCCGTCCCGTCACGCACGCCGACGTCGACGAGGCGCGCGACTTCTTCGCCGCCCACGGCGAACCCTTCAACGAAGAAGGCTGGCGCTACATCGTCGACACGCACGGCGGCCGCCTTCCGGTGCGCGTGCGCGCCGTTTCCGAAGGCAGCGTGGTGCCGACGCACCAGGCGCTGGTCACGATCGAATCCACGGACCCGAAGGCGTTCTGGCTGCCTTCGTACCTGGAAACGCTGCTGCTGCGCCTCTGGTACCCCGTGACGGTCGCGACGATCAGCTGGCAGGCCCGGCGGACGATCCTGCACTACCTGGAACGCACCTCCGACGATCCGACCGGCCAGATTCCCTTCAAGCTGCACGACTTCGGCGCCCGCGGCGTATCGAGCGCGGAATCCGCCGGCCTCGGCGGCATGGCCCATCTGGTCAACTTCCTCGGTACCGATACCGTCTCGGGCGTGCTCGCCGCGCGCACGTACTACGGCGAGGCGATGGCCGGCTATTCGATTCCCGCCGCCGAGCACAGCACGATCACCAGTTGGGGCAAGGAGCACGAGGTCGACGCCTATCGCAACATGCTTCGCCGCTTCGCGCGTCCCGGATCGCTCGTGGCGGTGGTGTCGGATAGTTATGACATCTACCACGCCATCGTCGAGCACTGGGGCAAGACGCTGCGCGACGAAGTCATCGCCTCGGGCGCCACCGTCGTCGTGCGGCCGGATTCAGGCGACCCGGTGGAAGTGGTGCACCGTTGCGTGAGCCTGTTGAACGAAGCTTTCGGCAGCACCTCGAACGGCAAGGGCTACCGCGTGCTCAACCATGTCCGCGTGATCCAGGGCGATGGCGTGAACCCGGAGAGCATCCGCGCCATCCTCGAGCGCATCACCGCCGCCGGTTACGCCGCCGACAACCTCGCCTTCGGCATGGGTGGCGCGCTCTTGCAGAAACTCACCCGCGACACCCAGAAGTTCGCGCTGAAATGCTCGGCCGCGCGCATCGATGGCACGTGGCGCGACGTATGGAAGGACCCGGTCACCGACCAGGGCAAGCTGTCCAAGCGCGGACGGATGACCCTCCTGCGCCATCGCGAATACGGCAGCTACCGCACCGTGCCGCTACCCGATGACGCCATATCGCTCCCGGCCGATGCGATCGAACCCGGTTGGGAAGAAGTCATGCAGACGGTGTGGGAAAACGGCGAGCTGAAACGCGAATGGTCGTTCGCCGAAGTGCGGGAAAGGGCTGCCGCGGGCCGCTGACGGAACCGCCTTTGCCTTTGTGGGAGCCGCTTCAGCGGCGATGGGGCTTGCCTCACTCTGGCCCGCTGCCGCGGGATCGCCGACAAGGTCGGCTCCCCCCACAAAGGTCGGCTCCCACAGGTTGGCTCCCACAAAGGTTGGCTTTCACCAGGGCGAGTTTCACCAGGCCGGGGCTCCGCCAGGGTCGGCTTTCATCAGGCCCGGGCTGCACCGGGGTCGGCTTACACCGGATCTGAAAAAAAAAGTTCTTCGCGGAAGTCCGGGGAGCGCGGTAGGCGGAGCCGTCGACCGCCACCCTCGTCGCTCCGGTTGCGCCGTCGCTCGGGAAAGGAAGCCGCTGCGCGGCCATGTCTGATGGCTGGCGCCCCGTCGCGCCCGCAGGGATCGTGTGGCACAAGCCATGCCCGCGACCTGGGTAGATGCCGCTCCGTGTCAGCCCCACCGCACCCGGGTGGGAGCGTCGCTTTTCCCACCAACCCACCTCAGGGTCGAGAGAGCTGCCGGGCGCCACCCTCGGCGCGACATTAGGAGCCGAGGACGGGCGGGTGGAGAAGGCCCGCGGGGGCCGGCCATGGATGGCCGGCCGTTTCCGCTGAGCCAGGAAGGCGAATCGGAAACCCCCGCCCGACCGTCCGAGCCCGCAGGGGCGCAGCCATCAAACACGGCCGCGCCAGCGGCATCCTTGCCCAAGGGACGGCGACTACCGTCGCGCCGAGGGTGGCGCCCGGCAGCTCCCCCGCCACGCACACGGCGAATGCGAGGGCGAAGCCGAGCCCGCACCAGGCGAGCCCCTGAAATGCGTGAAGAACCAAAAAAACATGGCCCTCACGCTCACGCGGAGGGCCATGGCGACCGTCCCTTGGTCTGGTGGCCGTGGCCACCCGAACGCGGCCCGGCGAAGCCGGCGCGGCGTTACCGCCGATGAAGGGGGGGATCGATCCTGGCGCTAGGGACGGACGGCATCCTGCCGTCGGATCGGTCATCGGCGATTCGTTCGCCCTGCCCGACAGCCGGGCGGGGCACGGACCTAATGTTGCGTAGGTCGACCGACGACGGATATAGGAGGATTCTTAAAATTAGTGCCTATTTGCCTCGGGAAGCCTCAGCGAACCCTTACGTTCAGGCTGGGATGCGGGTCTCGCGCCGCTGTTCATGGCGCGGACGCTCCGGGCGAACGGGGCTCGGGGGCGCTTTCGGAGCCGGTTGCGGCACGCTCACGCCGCGGCTGGCGAGACTCCGCAAGGCAGCGCAGTCGGAGGATCCGTAGTCGCGTTTTCCTGGCTCTCGATGCATGGCCGTCTCCTGCTTTATCTTTCCGCCCGGACCGACAGGTTGAGCGGAAAAGAGGAAATTTCTGGTGGCACGGCCGTGAATGTTTCGTGACACGCCTTCACGCGATCGGGGCCCGAATTTTCGTTAAGGCTGCGTCGAAGCCTCCGGACGATGTCCGGGCATGCGCTGGATCAGTTCGGTGGCGAGCTTTTCGTAGTCTTCGTCGAAATGGTGCGAGCCCGGCTTCTTGTACACGGTGACGAAGGCCGGCAGCCGGCGATCGGTGCAGCCGCTGTCGTCGGCATCCTCGGCACCGTAGTAGCAGGCCATGGGTGGACGCCCGCCGAGGGCGGCGATGGGCGGAATGGCGTCGGTGTGCACCACCGGATTCAGCCATTGCAGGAAGTTGTGCGTGTGCGTGGTCCACCAGCCCTGCTGCATGTAACCCTCGAGCTCGATCTCGAAGTTCACGTCGCGGCTGGCCGAGAGCAGGACGAGCTGACTGAGCTTGTCACGATTGTCCGGGCGCAGCTTGCCGACGATCGTCGGCAGCACGTCGGCGCCGAACGAGTAGCCGACCAGCAGCACGCGATGCTTGTTCCATTGGCGGGTGTAGCGATCGAGCAGGCCATCCAGGTCGTGCGCCGATTCATCCGGTGAGCGGTAACGCCAGAAATACTTGAACGTGCTCACCCCCGCGACAGGAATGCCGCGCTGCGTGAACACGGCGCCGAGGCGCTGGTCGAGATCCCACCAGCCGCCGTCACCGGAATAGATCACCACCAGGAGGTCTTCCTCGCCGGCCGGCGCCGCCTTCAGCGCGGGAAGCTCCACGGTGGACTTCTCCATCGAGGCGCGCGTCCACGGATGCCAGGCGAGCAAGGCCAGCACAAGCAAGGCGGCGATGCCGATCAGGACGTAACGGATCGTCTTCTTCAGGGAACGCTTCACCGGCGCACGACTCCGCCGATGCCGCCCGAAATCAGGCTGGCGACGTTGGCGAGCGCCAGCGGCAGGGCGATGCCGCCGGGAACGGCGATGTAGCGCGGCTCCCACTCGGGATCGAACTTGTCCTTGTAGCGGTGCAGCCCGCGGAAGTTGTAGAAGCGCTCGCCACGACCGAACACCATGGCGCCGAAGCGGCTCCACAACGGTGCCGTGCGGCGGTTTTGCAGGCCCGACAAGGGAGCCATGCCGAGGTTGAACCAGCGATAGCCTTCGGCTTTCGCCCAGACCATCAGTTCGATGAACAGGAAATCCATGATGCCGGAGGGGCCTTCGGGCAGGTGGCGCATGAGGTCGACGGAGGCTTCTTCCTTCGTCGCGGTAACGAAAATGTTGGCGAAGGCCATGAGCTCGTCGCCCTGCCAGACCACCGCCATGGGCGTGCGCGCGAGGTAGCGCTCGTCGAACAGGCCCAGCGAGAAGCGCTTCTCGCGAACCTTCTTGTCGCGCATCCATGCATCGGAAACGGATTTCAGTTTCGGCATCAGGGCCGGCACGGCCTCGGCGGGGACGATCTCCATGCGCAGGCCATCGCGCGACAGCTTGTTCACCGTTCCGCGCAGGGTCTTCTTCGACTTGCCGTCGAGATTGAAGCTTTCCAGCCGGACACGCGCCTCTTCGCCGATCTTGAGCAGGTTCATGCCCACGTCGAGGTAGAGGTCGAGGTCGGCCGGACGCACCTGGTAGAAGATCGGCCAGCCACCGGCACGCTCGCAGTTCTCCCGGAACGACCAGACCAGTTCCCGGCGGGCCGCCTCGTCGGTGCCGACGGGGTCGCCCATGGCCACCCAGCTGCGCCCTTCGATGTCATACATGATGAAGGCCTGGTCACCCGGGGCGAACATCAGCATCTTGTCGCCGACCAGGGCGAGATGCGCCTGCGCGGAATCGAAATTCTTCAACAGCGGCTCCGCCCGGGCCAGGTCCGCCTCTCCCGGATAGGCGCGCCGCGGACGTGCCGGCCGGATCAGGTTGGCGAGGGCGACCAGCATCACCACCGCCGTCGCACCCACCAGCGCGCGCAGGGCTCGCGGCGCGCCACCGTGGTGGAAGCTGAATTCCCACCACAGGTTGTTGCTGTATTCGACGTGCTTGAAGCTGAAGAACACCAGCCACGTGGAACAGGCCAGCACGGCGCCGATCGCCAGCACCCAGCCGGGAGAGAAGCTGGCGCGGAACAACGAAGCGCGCCGGTAGAAGTGCCGGTGCGCGGGCGCCAGGGCGAGGGCGAGCAGGGAAAGCAGGGTCGCTTCCTCGTAGTCGATGCCCTTGAGCAGCGACAGGATGGCGCCAAGGATCAGCAACACCAGCGTCAGCACGTAGGCGGCATCCAGCCGCCTTTGCAGGCCACGGGCCAGGATCAGCAGCAGCATGCCCACCACGCTGGAGAGGAAGTGCGATACCTCCACCAGCGGCAAGGGCACGAAACCACGCAGGATCTCCATGCGCCCCGGAATCGCCAGGGTGGCGCCGGAGAACAGCAGCACGGCGCCGCAGACCAGGGTCAACCCGGCGAAGAACGGCGGCAGCAGGCTGCTGAACCACGGCGTGACCATGGCGGCATGGCGCAGCGCGCGGATCTCCCGCCAGATGACCATCACCGTCGCCACGCACAGCGGCAACAGGTAGTACACGAGGCGGAAGGCGGCGAGCGAGCCAAGGATGGGTGCCTCCAGGCCGTGGTCGCCGGTGGCGCCGAAGCCGGCCAGCATCACCGCCTCGAACACGCCCAGGCCGCCCGGCACGTGGCTGATCAGCCCCGCCATCTGCGCCACCACGAAGATCGCCAGGAAGTGGCCGAAGCCACCCGAAATGGCCTGGGGCATCAGCACGTAGAGCACGCCGGCGGCGAGCCCCCAATCGAGCGCGCCGGTCAGGATCTGCCGCGCGGCCACGGCGGGAGTCGGCGTGTTGACCGCCCAGCGCCACACGCGCACCGGCCGGCGCACGGCCACCGCGACGCCGAGCCAGGCCAGCGGCACCAGCACCAGCACGATCGCCAGCGGGATACGCAGGCCGGAAAGCGGTATGTCGGGCGGAATCGGCACCAGCAGCAAGGTGACGCCGGTGAGCGCGGCGAGGCCGAGCCAGAAGCTCAGGGTCGTGTACAGCACCACCCGCGCCACGTCGCCGGTACTGAGCCCTGCCTGGACGTAGAACCGGTAACGGATGGAACCGGATACCAGCAGGGACATGCCCAGCGCGTTCGAGAACGCATAGCTGATGAAGGAAATCAGGCCCACCCTCCGGGCCGGCAACCGCCGGCCGATGCTGGCCAGGCCGAACCAGTCGTAGAGGGTCATGACGACATAGCCGGCCGCGGTCAGCAGCATCGCCAGCGCGATATCGCTGTTGGGCAACGCGTGCACGTAACCGGCGATCTGCCGGTAGGTGACCTCGCTGGCCATGGCGTGGAGGGCCCACAGCGCCAGGCAAAGCAGGACCACGGACAGCACGGGGCCGCCCGCGCGACGCAGCAGGGTCACATAGAGTGCGCGCTTGGCCAAAGGCTGATCTGTCGTCGGGAGCTCCGCCCTCGTTTCGTGCTCCACTTGCGCGCTGACTCCAATGGTCGTTCGGTGGTCGTAAGGTCGTGTAGGTTGCCACAGAGCGCGCGGGGACGGCAGGGCGTGCTGCTCGCGTGAACGGCCGGCCAACGGTTCCGGCGGTGAAAGGTTCCGCTAAGGTTGGGGAAAGCTCGACGTAAGCGCGAATTCTTACCCTGCGAGACATGCCGCGCCCGTCCCCGGAGCCGGATCTGTTTCGTGAGGCTCCATGCGTCCTGATTCCCCGGCCCCCGGCGCCCTGCGCCAGCGTTTCCGGCCGCTCCTGTGGTTCGGCGTCCTCTTTGTCGGCGTGGCCTTCCTGGTCCGCCTGATCCTGCTGGTGAAAACCCGCCACGAGGTTCCGCCGGACCTGGGCCAGTGGCTGTACCTGTTCCTGGTCGGCCTGGGTTACGACCTGGTCACCTACATCTATTTCGCCTGGCCCCTGCTGCTGGCGCTATGGCTGCTGCCGCGACGGGCCTACCTGTCACGCTGGGGACACCGCATCTTCCTCGGCCTGTGCTTCGTGCTGGCGTTCGCCGTGCTCTACCTCGGGGCGGCGGAGCTGGTGTTCTGGGGCGAGTTCAGCGCACGCTTCAACTTCATCGCCGTGGACTACCTGGTCTATACCCACGAGGTGGTCGGCAACATCCGCGAGTCGTACCCGATCGGTACCTGGTCGGCCCTGCTCATCCTGGGCACCGTGCTGGTGATCTTCTTCAGCCGTCGCGTCCTGGCAGCGCGTGACGACGGTTCGCGATTCCTCGGCCGCAGCGCCGTGGTGGGCGTGTGGTTGCTGCTCACCGTCGCGGTGAGCTTCGCCGTCGACGGCTCCATGAAGGACCGTTCGAGCAACAACTACGTGAACGAACTGGCCGGCAATGGCATCTATCAGTTCTTCGCCGCGTTCCGCGACAACGAGCTGGACTATGCGAAGTACTATCCGACGCTTCCCAAGGACGAGGCCTTCGCCAACCTGCGCACGTTGTTGAAGACGCCCGAAGCGACCTTCACCAGCGACGACCCGATGGATATCACGCGCACCATCGCGGCGAGCGGACCGGAGAAGAAGCTCAACATCGTCCTCATCAGCGTCGAAAGCCTGTCCGGCGATTACGTCGAAGGACTCGACGTAAGCAAGCACAAGCACCTGATGCCGAACCTCGACGCGCTGGCGTCGAAGAGCCTGTTCTTCACCCAGCTCTATGCGAACGGCACGCGTACCGTGCGCGGCCTGGAGGCGTTGTCGCTTTCGGTACCGCCGACGCCGGGCGAATCCATCGTGAAGCGTCCGAACAACGAGGGCCTCTGGTCACTGGCCGATGTGTTCAACGCGAAGGGCTACGAGTCCGAGTTCCTGTATGGCGGCTACGGCTACTTCGACAACATGGACCACTTCTTCGCGAGCAACGGTTATACCGCCGTGGACCGCGGCGCCATCGACGACAAGGACATTCACGCGGAGAACGTCTGGGGCGTGGCCGACGAGGATCTCTACACCCTCGTGATGAAGCGCATGGACGATGCGTACGCGAAGGGCAAGCCGTTCTTCGGCCACGTGATGACGACTTCGAACCACCGTCCGTTCACCTTCCCCGAAGGCCGGGTGAAGCTGCCGCAGGGTTCACGCCGCGCCGCCGTGCAATACACCGACTGGGCGATCGCCGATTTCCTCAAGCGTGCCTCGACCAAGCCCTGGTTCGACGACACGATCTTCGTGATCACGGCGGACCATTGCGCGACCAGCGCCGGCAAGACGAGCCTGCCCGTCGACCGCTACCACATCCCGCTGTTCATCTACTCGCCCAAGCACGTGGCGCCAGGCCGGGTGGATCGACTGATGAGCCAGATCGACATCCCGCCGACGATCCTGGGCATGCTCAATTTCAGCTATACCTCGCGCTTCTACGGCTACGACATCTTCAAGATCGAACCCGGCCGCGAGCGCGCCTTCCTGAGTACCTACCAGGAACTGGGCTACCTGCATGGCGACCGCCTGACGTCCCTGATCCCGCGCCAGCCGGTGAAGGAAATGATCCCGCAGAAGACCACGGGCGACGCGACGCCGGTCGAGCGGATGGACCCGGTGGATGCGAAGGACGCGGTGACGTACTACCAGACCGCCGCGTACCTGTTCACGAACGGGCTGATGAAGCGGAAGACACTTCCGGCGAACTAGCGGCCGAAGAACATCGAGATCCCCACGCCCGCGACCACGGAGGGTCCGTGGCGACCGATACGGTGAAGCGCGTAGGCGTCGAGTTGCACGCGGTCGCCCACGTCGTAGGCGACGCCGCCGCCGGCCTGCAGTTCGTTGCCGTCCTCCGCGTCGTGGATGGCGTCCGTTTCGACATAGGCGACGAGGTTCTCGCCGAACTTGCGGCCGAACGTCGGTGCCAGGGTCCACGTGTCATGGCCTTTCAGCCGGTCGAGATTCGCGTACAAGGTGTTCTGATGCGTGTCGTCCGGCTTCCACTGCATCGTCGTGCCGAGGCTGACCTGCCGCGCGCCGTTGCCGAAATCCTCGTCGCCATTCGCGAACGTCACTTCGCCCAGCGCGGCCCAACTGAAGGCACCCGCATCGCCCGAGCCTGCGGAAGCCCATTTCAAGGCGACACTGCTATCGCCGTGGCCGACCGCATGGCGGCGCGAACCTTGCCCGCGCTCCTCCAACCGGTTCCAGGCCGAGCCGCCCAGCTGGAATTCGACGGGACCGCCAAGGCCGATGCGGATGAGGCTGTCCGCGGTGTAGGTGCGATCCAGGAAACCGTCCTGGCGCTGGCGCTCGTAGGTCGGCAGGCCTTGTTCCAGCGCCAGCGTGCCCGCCGGAAGCACCGTGGTGGCGAAGCCGGCGCCCGGCCGGTCGAAGTCGGGTGGATCGGCGAAGGCCGGTGCGCCGAGCAAGGCCGAAGCGAGGAAGGCGAGGGCAGGGCGTAGGTTCATGCACCCATTGTGACCGCTGCCGGCGTGGTGGCGTCGTGCACGAGGCAGACGCCACGACGCCGGCCCGTCGTCAGGGCGCTTTCACCACTGGAAAGCTCTCCGCGACCTCGACGGCTGCTTCGCCCGCGATGTCGCTGGCCGAGCGGCCGAGCTTCACCGTGTAACGGCCCGGTGCCACGCGCCAGCGCTTGCCGGCGTCGTCGTAGCGGGCGAGCGCCAGGGGTTCGAGCGGGATATCGACGCGACGGCTGTCGCCCGGCGACAGCTTCACCTTGCTCCAACCGGCGAGCCGGCGCGTCGCCGCGCCGGGCGCCGTCACGTAGATCTGCGGCACATCCGCACCGGCCACCTTGCCCGTGTTCTTCACGGTCACGTGCGCCACGGGATGGCCCGCCGCATCCTTGTCGACCGCGAAATCGCTGTACGCGAAGCGGGTGTAGGTCAGGCCATGGCCGAACGCGAACAGCGGTTCGCGATGCGTCTTCTCGAACCAGCGATAGCCGACGTCGGCGCCTTCGATGTTGTAGTCGACGTTGTCCGCCGGCTTCGCCTTGGAATAGAGCCCGGCCGCTTCGATCGTCGTCCGCGGCAGTTGCGATTCGTCCTTCGGCCAACTCACCGGCAGGCGTCCGGAGGGCGCCGTCACGCCGTAAAGCAGGCGCGCGATGGCTTCGCCGCCACCCGAGCCGGGATACCAGGCTTCCATCACGGCACCGACCTGGCCCAGCCAGGGCATGTTCACCGGGCCATTGGTTTCCAGCACCACGATCGTCTTCGGGTTGGCCTTGGCCACGGCGGCGACCAACGCGTCCTGGTTGTCCGGGAGCGAGAGGTCGGTCCAGTCGAACGATTCAGCCGCCCATTTGGTGACGAAGACGACGGCGACGTCCGCGCTGGCAGCGGCCTTGGCGGCGACCGTGGGATCGGTACCCGGATCGAAGCTCACCTTGCCACCGGCCAGCTTCTGGATGAAGGCGAGCGGCGCCGACGCGTGGTACTTCATCGGACCCGGCCAGGCCTTCGGCTCCAGGCCGGGCACGGGATCGCCCGCCACGTCGGAGACCAGGGACGACCCACCTCCGGCGAGCACGCCCTTGTCGGCGTGGCCGCCGATCACGGCGATCGACTGACCCTTCCGTGCCAGCGGCAGCAAGCCCGCCTCGTTACGCAGCAGCACCGCGCCCGCTTCCAGGGTGTCGCGCGCCACGACGCGGTCGGCTTCGTACGGCACCTTGGTCTTCTTCACCGGCTCGTCGATGACGCCGTGGGCGAAGAGGCTTCGCATCACGCGTTTCACCATGTCGTCCAGCCGCGCCTTCGGGAACTGGCCGGATGCATACGCCTCGCGTAACGGCTTGTCGAAGAACACCTCCTTGTCGAACACCTCGCCCGCCGATTCCTGGTCGAGCCCGGCCATGGCGGCCTTGGCCGCGCTGTGCACGCCGCCCCAATCGGACATGACCCAGCCCTTGAAGCCCCATTCCTGCTTGAGCACCTGGTTGAGCAGCCAGTCGTGTTCACCGGCATAGGTGCCGTTGACACGGTTGTACGAGGACATCACCGAACCGGGGTCGCCCTTGGCGATGGCGAGCTGGAAAGCCAGCAGATCGGATTCGCGCAAGGCGACCGGGTCGATGTCGGCACTCAGCGTATTCCGGCCGGACTCGAGGTCGTTGATGGCGAAATGCTTCACCGTCGCGACCACCTTGCGCTCCTGGATGCCCTTCACCGCGGCACCGACCATCGTGCCGGCCAGCACCGGGTCTTCGCCCGCATATTCGAAGTTACGTCCGTTGCGCGGATCGCGCACCAGGTTCACGCCACCGGAGAGAAGCACGCCATAACCCTTGCCGCGCGCCTCGCCGCCGATCATGCGCCCGCCGGCATGGGCCACGGAAGGATCGAAGCTGGCGGCCGTGGCGAGCCCGGCGGGCAACGAGATCGCGCCCAACTGGTCGTTACCGGGCCGGGCCACGCCAAGACCGGCGTCGGTCTCGTTCAGTACGGGCAAGCCCAGGCGCGGAATGGCGGGAACGTATCCGGCGCCATCGAGGGAATCCGCCGGGTGGGGCAGCTTGTCGTTCTTCTGGCCGAAATCCGAGCGGATCAGCCGGAATTTCTCATCGTCGGTCATCGCCGCCACGATCAGCTCGGCGCGGCGGTCCGGCGACAGCGAGCGATCCATCCACGGCCGCTCGGCCGGAGGGGCGGCCTGCGCGGCGCCGGCGAGGCCGGCGGAGAGGGCAAGGGCGAGGGTGGTGCGGCGCGCGATATCGGGCATGGTCGCGATTCGATCCGGGGGAAACACCAACCATCGCCAAGTAACGCTTTCATCGCAACCCATGCGACCGTCCCGGGTTACCCTCCGGCTTGCCAACCGGGCCTTTCGGCCCCACTTAAGTGATTCAATGAATTCACAAAAGTCGACGCCACTCACCGCTTTCCACCCCGCCGTCGCCGATTGGTTCGCGAGCACCTTCGCCGAGCCCACGGCGGCGCAGGCGGCGGCGTGGCCGGCGATCCGCTCCGGCCGGCATACCCTCGTCGCGGCGCCGACGGGCTCGGGCAAGACCCTCACCGCCTTCCTTTCCGCCATCGACATGCTGGTGCGCGAAGGCGTGGAAGAGGGTGGCTTGCGCGACCGGACGACGATCCTCTACGTCTCGCCGCTGAAAGCGTTGTCGAACGACATCCGGATCAACCTCGAAGCGCCGCTGGCGGGCATCCGCGACGAACTGCGCAAGCAAGGGCTGCCCGACCTCGAAATCCGCAGCGCCGTGCGCACCGGCGATACACCCTCGTCCGACCGTGAGCGGATGAAGCGCCGGCCGCCGCACATCCTCGTGACCACGCCGGAATCGCTCTACGTGCTGCTCGGTTCGGAATCGGGCCGGGCGATGCTGCGCGACATCCGCGAGGTGATCGTCGACGAGATCCACGCCGTGGCGGCCAGCAAGCGTGGCAGCCACCTCGCCATTTCATTGGAGCGGCTGGAATCCCTCGCCCAGCGGCGAATCACCCGCATCGGCCTTTCCGCCACGCAGAAGCCGATCGAGAAGGTCGCCGCCTTCCTCACCGGAAGCGAACGCGAAGACTGCGCCATCGTCGACATCGGTCACTCGCGCCATCGCGACCTCGCGCTCGAGGTGCCGCCGGTGCCGCTCGAGGCGGTGATGTCGAACGACATGTGGGAACTGGTCTACAACCGGCTCGGCAACCTGATCGAGCAGCACCGCACCACGCTCGTCTTCGTGAACACGCGGCGCATGGCGGAACGCGTCTCGCGGCATCTCTCCGAACGGCTCGGCAAGGAGGCGGTCACCGCGCACCACGGCAGCCTTTCACGCGAGCAGCGCCTCGACGCCGAGCAAAGGCTGAAGCGCGGCGAGTTGCGCGCGCTCGTCGCCACGGCCTCGCTCGAACTGGGCATCGACATCGGCGACGTCGACCTGGTCTGCCAGATCGCGTCGCCACGCTCCATCGCCGCCTTCCTGCAACGCGCGGGGCGTGCCGGCCACGCCGTGGGCGGCACGCCCAAGGCCCGCCTGTTCCCCACGTCACGCGACGATCTCATCGAGTGCGCGGCGCTGCTCGATTGCGTGCGCCGTGGCGAACTGGACGCGCTGGTCCTCCCACGCGAACCCCTCGACGTGCTCGCCCAACAGATCGTGGCCGAGGTCGCCTGCCAGGAATGGGACGAGGACGCGTTGTTCGACCTCGTCCGTCGCGCATACCCGTTCAAGGACTTGAAGCGCGAGACCTTCGACGAGACCGTGCGCATGCTGGCCGAGGGATTCACCACGCGCGTCGGCCCGCGCGGTTCGTACATCCACCGCGACGCCGTGAACAAGCGCTTGCGCGAGCGCCGCGGCGCGCGGCTGACCGCCGTGACCTCCGGTGGCACGATTCCCGACACCGGCGATTACAACGTGCTGCTCGAACCGCAGGCGATCATCGTCGGCACGGTGAACGAAGACTTCGCGGTGGAAAGCCTCGCCGGTGACGTCTTCCAGTTGGGCAACCGCTCGTATCGCATCCTGCGCGTGGAGATGGGCCGCCTGCGCGTCGAGGATGCACAGGGCGCGCCGCCGAACATTCCTTTCTGGCTGGGCGAGGCGCCGGGCCGCACCGACGAACTGTCCTCCGGCGTGTCGCGCCTGCGCGCCGACATCTCGGCAGCCTTCGACGAGGGCGGACGCGAAGCCGCGCTCGCGTACCTCGTGGAAACCCTGTCGCTTTCGAAGCCCGCGGCCGAGCAGATCGTCGACTACCTGTTCCGCGCGCGCGCCGCGCTGGGTGCCCTGCCGACGCACGACACCCTGGTGATGGAGCGTTTCTTCGACGAGTCCGGCGGCACACAACTCATCATCCATACGCCCTTCGGCAGCCGCATCAACCGCGCCTGGGGCCTGGCCTTGCGCAAGCGTTTCTGCCGCAAGTTCAATTTCGAGCTGCAGGCGGCCGCCACCGAAGATGCGATCGTGCTGTCGTTGTCCACCAGCCACAGCTTCCCGTTGGACGAAGTGGCGCGCTACCTGCATTCGAACTCGGCCGAGCACGTGCTGGTCCAGGCCTTGCTCGACGCGCCCCTGTTCGGCGTGCGCTGGCGCTGGAACGCCACCACGGCGCTCGCCCTGCCGCGCTTCAGTGGCGGCAAGAAGGTCCCGCCGCAATTGCAGCGGATGAAGAGCGAAGACCTGCTCGCCACGGTCTTCCCCGACCAGGTCGCCTGCGCGGAGAATCTCGTCGGTGAACGGGAGGTACCCGACCACCCGCTGGTGAAGCAGACGCTCGAGGATTGCCTGCACGAAGCGATGGACAGCGAAGGCCTGCTCGGCGTGCTGCGCGGGCTCGAGTCCGGCGCGATCACCATGGTCGCGCGTGACCTCGCCACACCTTCCCCACTGGCGGCCGAGGTGCTCAGCGCGGCGCCGTATGCCTTCCTCGACGATGCGCCGCTTGAGGAACGCCGCACGCAGGCCGTGCAGTCGCGCCGCTGGAACGAGGCGGAGAGTGCCGACGACCTCGGCCGGCTCGATCCCGAGGCGATCGCTTCGGTACGGGAAGAGGCCTGGCCCGAGGCTCGCAGCGCGGACGAGATGCACGAGGCCCTGGTCCAGCTCGGTGCGGTCACGCTCGACGAGGTACGCGACAACCCCGGCTGGACGAAATGGTTGTCGATGCTTTCGGCCGATGCGCGCGCGACGCGGCTCTCCCATGAGGGTGTGTCGTTGTGGGTCGCCGCGGAACGCTTGCCCGCGTGGCGAGCCATCCGCCCAGGCGTCGGCATGACGCCCGCGATCGCGGCACCCGCCGAGTTCGAGGCGCAGGCATGGACGCCTGAATCGGCGCTCGTCGATATCGTCCGCGGACGCCTCGGCGGACTCGGACCGGTGCCCGCCATCGTCCTCGCCACTTCCCTTGGGATCGCGGTGGCCGACGTCGAACTGGCCCTGGCTTCGCTGGAGAGCGAAGGCTACGTGATGCGCGGCCCTTTCTCCCCCGGTACGTCCGAGGTGGAATGGTGCGAGCGCCATCTCCTCGCGCGCATCCATCGCTACACCATCGGACGCCTGCGCCGGGAAATCGAACCGGTCGCACCGCGCGACTTCCTCCGCTTCCTGCTCGACTGGCAACACGTGACACGCGCGACGCAGGTGGCGGGGCCGGATGCGCTCGCCGGCGTCATCGGCCAGCTCGAAGGCTTCGAAGCCGCGGCGGGCGCGTGGGAATCGGAACTGCTCCCCGCACGCGTCAGCGACTATGGCATCGGCTGGCTCGACGACCTCTGCCGCGCCGGACGCGTGGTCTGGAGCCGGCTGCGTCTGGGTACCGGCAACGGTGGCCCGGTAAGGGCGACGCCGATCGTGTTGCTGCCACGTCGTCAGTTGGCCGTCTGGTCAGCGGCGGCACCCGCCACGAACGACGAGCAGCCACTGTCGTCGCGTGCGCAGGCCGTTGCCGATGCCTTGCGCGACGAAGGGGCCCTGTTCTTCGACGAGCTCGCGTCGACGACACGCCTGTTGCGCACCGAGCTCGAAGATGCGCTCGGCGAGCTGGTCGCCGCGGGCCGCGCCACGGCCGACAGCTTCGCCGGATTGCGCGCGCTCCTGCTTCCCGCCGCCAAGCGAAACGGCAATCGCCACCGGCGCACGCGGCGGCACATGCTCAGTGGCATCGAGGACGCCGGACGCTGGGCACTGGCGCGGCGGCCGAGCGAAAAACGCAACGATGCGGATGGCCTCGAGCACATCGCGCGCGCCTTGTTGCGCCGCTACGGCGTGGTCAGCTGGCGCATCCTGGAACGCGAGGCGGCATGGCTGCCCGCGTGGCGCGAGCTACGGCGCGTGTATCACCGGCTGGAGGCGCGCGGTGAGATCCGTGGCGGCCGTTTCGTCGATGGCCTCGTCGGCGAACAATTCGCCTTGCCCGAGGCACTGGCGGCGCTGCGTCAGATCCGCCATCGCGCGCACGATGGCGAAATCGTATGCATCGCCGGTACCGATCCGCTGAACCTGGTCGGCGGCATCGTCGCCGGAAGCAAGGTGCCGTCGACGATTGGCAACCGCATCGCCATCCGCGACGGTATTCCGCTGGCCGCGATGATCGCCGGCAAGTTCGTCACGCTCACGCCATTGGAAGGCGACGACGAGCGCGAAGCCCGCTCGGCCTTGCAACGCAAGGCCGACATGCGCTCCATGCCGGCCTGAAGCCCCTTTTTTGGGAACCCGCTCTTGTGGGAACCTGCTCTGGTGGAAGCTGCCCTGGTGGAGGCCTGCTCTTGTGGAAGCCGACTTTGTCGGCGATTGGGTGCTTGCCTCAAGCTGGCCCGCTGCCGCGGGATCGCCGACAAAGTCGGCTCCCACAGGATCTCCCAAAGGATCCCCCATAAGGGCTTCCACAAGGGCCCCTACCAGGGGCCCGACCAGGGCTTAGGGGCCCGGCCAGGGCTTGGGGCAAGCACCCATCGCCGACAAGGTCGGCTCCCACCGAACCCCCGGCCCGCAGGGCGCCGGCGCAGCGGGGCCTGATTCATCGGCCATCAGCGCAGTTGCACGTCTCCCAGCACCCATAGTTTCGGGCCGGGCTTGCCGGTGACGACGAAGCACAGGTCGTGCGTGCCTTCGCGCTTGGGCAGGACGCCATCGAGTGTGGCGCGGCCATCCTTCGCCTTCGCCAGCGGAATGCTGGTGAGCCTGGGCCCGTCGCAGGTGTCCTGGTGCACTTCCAGTTCGCCGGCGCCCGAACGCGCCTTGCGCGCGACGATGCCCTTGGCGTCTTTCCACAGCGCGTAGTTGTAGGGCAGGCGGTCCACCGTCACCGCGATGCCATAACGACCGTCGAGCTTCACGCCCTTCCACACCCAGCAGGTGTCCATGATGTCCACCTTGTACACGGGACGCTGGCCATTCACCGCATTGGGCGATTCCAGGCGCAGCACGAGCTTGTCGCTGCACGTGTCCAGTTCGTCGCTGGTCCGGCGCAAGAGCGACTTGGCGTCGATCTCGCGATCACGCGGGCCCGCCAGGCCGAATCCACCGGCGAACGCGTTCGCGCGAACCGTGGTCGGCAGCGAGACATCGAACGGACCGGCATAGGCGGTGGACTGCGCTGTCGGCGCGGAACCGTCGGTGGTATAGCGCAGCGTGCCGTAACCGCTCTGGTTGGAGAGCACGACCTTCGCCTTGTCCCCGCCGGCCGCCTCGGCCTGGATGGCGACCGCATATGCGCCATCGGAAGGAACGATGCCCGCCGCACGATAACGGGACATCTGCGCCGGAAGACGCGCGATGAAGCCGCTCCAATCCGCCTTGGGCGACCACGTGCGCTCGGCCAGCGCGGCCATGCGCGGGAAGATGGCGTGCTGCGTGCGGTACCAGTTCGGCAGGTACTCGCTGAATACCGTGACCTGCGCGCCGAGCACGTGGCTGGCCTTGTCCGGCGCGATCTCCGTCGACACCGGCTCGAAGTCGTAGAGCGTCTTCAACGTCTGCCCGGAAGGGCGGCCCGGCTGCTCGTCGGGAAGGCTGGATTGCAGCTGGTCGAGGTAGAGCGTCGGCGACGGCGCGAGCACGACGTCATGACCGGCGTTGGCCGCCTTGATCGCACCCTTGGTGCCTCGCCACGACATCACCGTGGCACTGGCGGGTACCTTTCCATCGAGGATCTCGTCCCAGCCGATCAGTCGGCGGCCATGTTTCTCCAGGTAGTCGCCGATGCGCGCGATGAACCAGCCCTGCATCTGTTCCTCGTCGGCGATGCCGAGCGATTTCATCTTCGCCTGCACCGTCTTCGAACGTTCCCATTCGTCCTTCGCCGCCTCGTCGCCACCGACGTGGATATACGTGGACGGGAAGACCGCCATCACCTCGTCGAGCACGTCCTGCAGGAAGACGAAGGTGCCGTCATCGACGTTGTACAGCGCGGTGTTGACGCCCCAATCGGACGATACGGAAAGCTTCTTGCCACCGGCGCCGAACTTCGGATACGCGGCGACCGCGGCCTGCGCGTGTCCCGGCATCTCGATCTCGGGCACCACGGTGATATGACGCTCCGCCGCGTAGGCCACGATCTGCTTCGCCTCCTCCTGCGTATAGAAACCGCAGTACGGATGATCGGCGTCGCCGGTCAGCGCGACATCGGGGCCGACGGGCTGGCGGCATGCGCCGATTTCCGTGAGTCGGGGATACTTCTCGATCTGCAGGCGCCAGCCCTGGTCGTCGGTCAGGTGCCAGTGGAAGGTATTGAGCTTGTGCATCGCCATCTGGTCGAGCAGGTGCTCGATCTCGTTCACCGACTGGAAGTGCCGGCTGGAGTCGAGCATCAGGCCACGCCATTCGAAGCGCGGCGCGTCGACGATATGCACGCCGGGGACGCCGTTCTGCGCCGCGGGGTCGGTGAGCAACTGCCAGTAGGTCACGGCACCGTAGAACAGGCCGGTTTCATCGTTGGCCGCGATACGCACGCCGCCGCCATCGACGTCGAGCGTATAGGCCTCGCGTCCCTTGATGCTGGATACGGTGGCGAGGGTGATGCCGCCGCTCCTGGGCTTGCCCTCGACGATGGCCGGGGTGAAACCCTTGGCCTGGCGGACCCAGCCCTGCAGTTGGACCGCGACGCGCCTGGCCTGCGTATCGCCCTGCGCCACGTTGATCGGCGTGCCCGCATCGAGGCGAAAATGCCCTGGCGTGCGCTGCACCTGCGCGGGCATGGGAATGAGGGATAGCGGAGTGTCGTCGACGGGACCGGCTTCATGCCTCGGCTGGTTGGCGCAGGCGGCAAGGCCTGCGGCCATGGCGAGGAGGAGGATTCGGCGCATCGAGGGCTCCTGTCTGATCGGTTGATGACTCGGTGGATCGGTGGATCGGTGGATCGGTGGATCGGTGGATCGGTGGATCGGTGGATTGTGGCGGTAACCGGTGACGCTGCCTACCGTGGTGGGAGCCCGCTCTGGTGGGGG